>CAMPGJ010000005.1 GCA_946885425.1 uncultured bacterium | reverse complement strand
ATATTAATAGTGCTAGCTTGTCTGAGTTGGAGGATCTGCCTGGGATAGGAAAAGTCACAGCTGAGAAGATCATAGATAACCGTCCATACTCTGTAGTTAATGATTTGCTGGAAAAGAAGGTTGTGGGAAGTAGTGTGTTTGACAAAATCCGTGACAAGGTCACGGCTAATTGATTTTCCATTGTCCATTTACCATTTTCCATTGACCTTTTTTGTTTTAATATGGCCATTGGTGAATTGAAATAAATGGAAAATAACTAAACCTCATGAAGCTGCCAACTTTACTATTCTTCCTATTTGCTCTCCTATTCCTAAGGTTCGTCATCTTCTACCAATCTCAGCCAAGTTATAAAGCGGGGGATGAAGTTGCTTTGGAAACTGTGTTACATGAAGAACCGGATTTTTCTAACAAGGGACAAAAGTTCTCTATCAAAACATCTCTAAACCAGATCATTTTCGTTACAACCTCGGCTACGCCTCGGTTGCATTATGGGGAGCAAGTACAGGTTTCTGGTATCCTGCAGGAGAGCAAATTGTCCAGGGGAGGCACATTGCTCACTTTGTCTTATCCCAAATTGGTGGTAAGGGGAGAGTTGCAAAATCCTGTAGCGCAAGCAGCCTTGTTTGTGAGAAAATATAACAAGGAGCTGTTTGAGAAGACACTTCCTCCAACTTCAGCCAGCCTGCTTTCAGGAATAGTGTTTGGAGCAAAAGAACACTTTAACCAAGATTTTAAACAGAGTTTGTCAGCAACAGGTGTATTGCATGTGATTGCTGCTTCAGGGATGAATGTCAGCTTTATAGCGGCTGCCCTGCTTTCTGCTTTTGGTTTATTTATGAAGCGGCAAATGGCCCTTCTGGCTGGATGCGTAGGCATAATTTTCTATGTTTTTCTTGTGGGGTTCGAGCCATCAATTATTCGAGCCGCTATTATGGGACTGTTGACGTTTGGGGCAGGGATCTTAGGCAGGCAGAATTGGGCGATTTTTGCTTTAAGCTTGACCGGTTATTCTATGTTGTTGTTTCAGCCTTCGTTTCTCTTTGATGTGGGATTTCAGCTTTCATTTATGGCGACCTTGGGAATTTTGTTATTAGATAAACCGCTGGGAGAGCTATTGAGGCTGAAGAGGCTGGGAAAATTGGGTGGAATAGCTTTGGAAAATGTGACTAGCACCACAGCAGCGCAAATTGCTACGTTACCTATTCTTTTAGGTGTGTTTGGAAGCTTTGGAGTATTATCTCTGCTTGTTAATGCTTTAGTGTTGTGGGTTGTACCTATTCTCATGACGCTGGGAAGCTTGGCTGTCCTTGTGGGATTTATTTTTCAGCCGGTAGCTCAACTCCTGCTTTTTCTTTGTTTACCCTTCCTGCTTTTTTTCGAGGCTACAGTAGCGTTTTTTGGCGGGTTTGGGTGGAACATTAGCATTGAAGATTGGCCATGGACGTTTAGTGTGGCGTATTATCTCCTAATAGGGGCATCCGTCATATCTTTGAGGCTAAGAAATGTGCAAAATGCAAAAACGCAGTCATCCTGAACTTGTTTCAGGATCTCATACAACAATTTTGTATAAGGAACATTAGATGCTGAAACAAGTTCAGCATGACAATATGAGAAAAGCTATTTTACTTACTATTATTAGCGTAGTTTTATTTGCGGGCTTGGCGGTAATGGAATACTTTAAGTTCAATGACGGTAAACTTCACGTTATCTTCTGTGATGTGGGGCAGGGGGATGCAATTTTTATCAGAACTCCAGACGGAAAGAATTTGCTGATTGATGGTGGACCAGACCGGAAAGTGCTCAATTGTCTGTCTTCGTATATGCCTTTTTGGGAAAGGAACATTGATCTGATGGTTCTCACGCATCCTCATGCCGACCATTTTATGGGGATGTACTATGTTTTAGAAAGATATAGTGTTACCGCTTTTGCTACTGAAAAACTTGAGAATAAATCAGGTGAATTTCAGGGGTTGATAAAGCAGCTTCGGGTGCAAGGTGTACCCATTCGTTATGTATACCAAGGAGATAACTGGACGATCCCTGCTGGGAATTTTCCATTGTCCATTTACCATTTGCCATTTATCGGTCAATCTTTAAATAGTCAATTTCAAAATAAAAAATCAATGGAAAATGGAACCTGGAAAATGGAAAATCTAACTCTTTCAATTCTTGGTCCATCGAAAGAGTTTCTCGATAGGACCAGTCCTGGGGGGAAGATTGGGGAGAGTAAGGAGTTTGCTTCACTTGTTTCAGAATTATCCTTTGGTAATTTTCATGCTCTTTTCACGGGGGATACACAGACAGGGGAGCTGGGAGAAATAGTTGATGAGTTAGATCTGCAAGACAAAGAAATCGATGTGCTGCAATCTCCCCATCATGGCTCGCGAACTGGATTAACCAAGGATATTGTACAAAAAATTCTGCCAAAAATCGCAGTAATCTCAGTAGGACAACGTAATCGCTATGGACACCCAAATAAGGCGATTTTAGACCTGTTTCAGGAAGCAAAAGTTCCTGTTTTACGGACGGATGAAGATGGAGATTTGCACATAGTGAGCGATGGAGCTAGCTGGAGCGTCTTGCAATAGTTATAAATACTTTGGATCAGGTGAGACTTCAAACCTCTGCTTTAATGGGATAAGATCTTTGCAGAGTTTGGCGGATTTAAGGATTATTTCTGTCGGTTTTTTCCAGCGTTCATCTTCGTTTTGCTTTATAAGTTTTGCTTTTGCCGTATCGAAAGCTACTTGTTTCTTCAAATCCATAAGGATATCGCCGTCAGTGCTCTTATCTGGAGCTTTCATCCTATTTCTGTACTCATGGTATATTGTTCTTTCATACCGTCTATCTTCATACCCCATGATCCCGTCATACTTGCCGGCTTTTTCAAAAACAGCATCGATTGTCTGAGCTTGTTTTATGTCAATTGCGACTTCTGCAATAATCTCTTTAAAAGAATTTGAGATATAACTAGCAAGATATTTATGCTCTATGGTTGCCCTAATGAAATCTTTTTGGATAGTTATACCTGAAAATTCCTGGGGTGCATGTTGTTCTTTACTCATAAATTTAGTATATCATCAAAAATTTTCAAAATGAATTGAAAAGTATTTTTCTAATTGAGGTGTGCATGAGGTTTTGTCTCCTGTGCTTGGGAGATAAGTGGGTGTTCAATTTTTGCTTCTTCAAGTGGTAAGGTGCAAGTTATGGAAGTTCCCTTGCCTTCATCCGATTCAAGTGTGATGGTCCCTCCATGAGCTTCTATAATTCCTTTCACAATATAGAGTCCGAGACCTGTGCCATTAGATCCATGGGCGGACTTTAGTTGTCCGAATTTGGAGAAAAGTAACGTCTGTTTGTCTTTTGGTATTCCCACACCTGTATCTGAAACTGAGAAGATGACATTTCCAATAGCAGGTTTAGCGCTAATTTTAATCGTTCCACCTGAAGGAGTAAATTTCAAACTGTTTGAAATAAGGTTGTTAATAACCTGCCCGACATGGACTTGATCAAATGAAAATGAAGGTAGAGAGGGATCCATATCGACAGTAAAGGTAATAAATTTCTCTTTTGCTGCCGGTGAAAAAAAGGATGCTCTCTCTTGAATAAGCTTTTTTAGGTCGCCTACAGATTTTTGTAGGGTGAAAAGACCTGACTCAAGTTTTGCAGCATCAAGGATAAGAGCGATTTCATCAAGCATTTTTCTGGATTGTTCTGAGATCAGGCTGGTAAGCTTATGTTTTTCATCCTGAGAGAGTTCGTCTTTTTTATCGTCTGTTGCTCCTACTTCACCAGTCAAAAGGAGATCTGTGCTAGCCTTGATTGCTGTAAGAGGGCTTCGAAGTTCATGTACCATAACATTGGTAAAGTCTTCCTTCATTTGGGCAATAGATTTTTCAAGTGTTATATCGTGCAGAAGTACTGATACACCCAAAACTTTTTTCTCAGTGGTTACACTGACATCAAAAACAGGTGTGATAAATAATTGAAATACTTTGTCACCAATAGTCATATCTTTTTCTTCCAGTATGCGTTTGTGGCTGATGGCCCGCTGTATTTTTGCACTGAAGTTATAACTATTAGGCAGAGCACTTAATATGTCAAGTGTGCTTGGATTATCTTTTTCAACATGTAAGAATTCTTTTGCTGCATTGTTAATAACGGTCAATTGACTGTCAACGTCGACCATAAAGACTCCGTCAGCAAGACTACCAATCATTGCCATAAGTTTTCCTTTTTCAACGGAAAGAATATTCTCCAGTCTGGAGAGGGCTTGGGAAGCAAGGTCTGCTATTTTATAGAGCATGGTCATTTCTTCCTCAGTATATTGATCTGGTTTAGTGGAAGAGATATTCATGAGTCCTACAACGTGGTCGTTCACAGTAATTGGTATATGAAAGAATGATTGTACTTTTTCTTGGTTTAGGTCATCAAAAGGTGCACCGGTTAAATTATCCAATATTTCAGACCCGGGAGGCGATTGAAGCAGCGAGCCCAAGGATAGTAGCATGCTTTTTTTTACAGATTCGATGAAGTTGCGGTTGACTGCTTCCTGGAGGTGCGTTTTAAAAATCAATTTATCGTTCTTTATAAGAATTGCTGAAACTGATGAATAACGGAGAAGACCATCCAAACTAGTTGTGATAACATCAACAATTTTTTCAACATCTAATGAATAGCCGATTCTATCCTGGATTTCTTTTAGGATAGTTATTTCATAGAGGCGCTGTTTTTGTTTCGCTTCATTTTCGACAAGTTTTTTAATTGCTTTTTCCTCCCGGATGGAGAAGAAAACAGCAGCCGTTCCAAATGCAAGTGTAGCAGCGATAGAAATTAAAAGTAATATCATGGTTTAAGTTCTGTTTTAGGTGTACTATCTTCGGTTTGGTGATTTGGTGTTGGTGCAGGGGACTGTGTCTGTTCCATGACGGGAGCGAGAGTCTTTTTTGCAATAAATGCAGATAGTTCTGAAAATTGATCATATAACTCATTTATGATGAGTTCTGGCTTTTGGGATAGAGAAGTAACAGTTCCATCGTCTGTGACGGCAATTCCCCGTACATGTCTAACTTTGGCGAGCGTTATAGCAGGACCTAAAATAACAATTTGATTTTTAATTATTGTGCTAAGTAAAATTTTAAAATCTGGGGCAGCATCGAGCATATAAATAAGTTTATATTACTCCGCAATCATTTTGCAATCTGTATATATGCCTGTTGTTAGGCTGTAGAAGGTTGATTAGCTTTTTCTTCGAGGATAGATTTAACTCTGAGTACCAAATCTGATGTTTCAATCTGGTATTTCAGCACGTAATCTACAGCTCCTTGTTGGATTGCATCTTTCATCATCTGATTTTCACTGTAATTAGAAATTAGAAGAACGGGAATATTTGTAGTATCTGAGTCAAGCTTGAGGCTTACAAGGACGTCATTACCAAGCCGGTCCGGCATGATCTGATCAAGAAGAATTACGTCAGGATGAAAATTCTTTGCTTTATCTATTCCTTCCTGACCATTTGCTGCTGTAATAATCTCATAGCCTTCTTTTTTAAGGGCTATTGACCATGTCATAACCAGAGCTTGATCATCATCAACAATAAGGACCTTCATAAGTCCAGATTATCAGGGAATTGTAGAAAATGCAAGAGTACTGATTGTAAGAGATTGTACCCAGGAGATGCGTTTTAGGTGCTAGGGGATACTACTCAGACTGTAGTATAATTATGCAGTATGAAAGAAGAAATTAAGAAACAGCTTGCGTTGGTTTTAGAAGAGTTTGGAATTGAGGGGGTTAATCCTGTTGTAGAGTATCCGGGGGATAAAAAGAATGGAGATTATTCGAGTAATGTGGCTTTGATAGTGGCGAAAAAGTTGGGTAAGAATCCGCGGGTGCTGGGTGAGGAAATTGCGCAGAAGTTGCAGGGTGAACCGTTGGACTCTCAGGGCATATTTGATAGGATTGAGGTCGCGGGTGCTGGGTTTATTAATTTTTGGGTCAGTAACGAGAAGCTATTAGATGTTCTTAGGAACCCTCATGAGATCCTGAAACAAGTCCAGGATGACAATAAAGGACGGAAAGTAGTTGTTGAATATTCTTCTCCCAATATAGCTAAACCATTTACCGTTGGTCATTTACGGTCGACTATTATCGGTGATGCTGTTGCAAATCTATTGCAAGCGACCGGTTGGGAGGTGCATCGCGATAACCATTTAGGAGATTGGGGGACACAGTTCGGGAAACAAATATACGCGATCAAGCAATGGGGGAATGAAGAAGAGATTGAAAATTCGGATCGTCCCGTGAAGCTGTTGGTTTATCTTTATGTGAAGTTTCATGAGGAAGCGGAGAAGCAGCCTGAGCTTAATGATGAGGCAAGAACATGGTTCAAAAAGCTTGAAGATGGAGATGAGGAGGCGCGAAGGCTTTGGAGAAGATGTATTGATTGGTCATGGCGTGAGTTTGAGGGAATTTATAAACAGCTTGGTGTTACATTTACTGAAAATAATGGCCGTGGTTATGGCGAGTCTTTTTTTGAAGATAAGATGAGTCCCATTGTAAAGGAGTTGGAAGAAAAAGGACTGCTTAAAGAGGGAGAAGAAGGAGCGAAATTAGTGTTTTTCTCCGGGAATAAATATCCGCCCCTGATGATCTTAAAAAAAGATGGTTCCACCTTGTATGCTACTCGTGATTTAGCTACTGATAAGTTTAGAAAAGAGAACTATGGTGAAGATATTGTAGTGATTAATGAAATTGGTGGGGAGCAGTCTTTGTACATGCAGCAAATTTTTGAAGTAGAAAAGTTACTTGGGTGGTATAAAGAAGGTCAGCGTGTACACGTAAAACATGGACTTTTCCGTTTCAAAGAAGGGAAGATGTCGACAAGGAAGGGCAATGTGGTGTGGTTGGAGGATGTGCTGATTGAAGCGGAGAAGAGAGCTGGGGAATTAGGTGGATTAGAAGGACAAGAAGGATTAGAAATAGCTAAAATGGTTGCCAGCGGGGCGATTAAGTGGAATGATCTGAAGCGGGATTCCAAGCAGGATATTGTGTTTGACTGGGATGATATCCTCAATATGCAAGGAAATTCCGGACCATACATGCAATATGCTTTTGTGAGAACACAAAGCATCCTCGCAAAAGCGGAAGAGCGAAGCTCACTACAACCTACAACCTACAACCTACAACCTGAAGAGAGAGATCTTCTCTTACTGCTTTCTCAATTCAGTGAGATTATGGAAGAGGCTGCCAACCGTTTTGCTCCGAGTATTTTGTGTACATATCTCTTTGAGTTGGCTCAATCGTTCAATTTGTTCTATCAAAAACATCAGATTCTCAAAGCTGAAGGTGATGCAAGAAATCTTCGTCTGACAATCACCGATGCGACAGGGAAGGTTATTAAGCAAGGACTAGGCCTCTTGGGTATAACACCCCCGGATCGGATGTAAAAATTTATTTCTCATTTTTTCTCTTGACATCCTTATATGCTTTCTGTTGTACTTGTATTAGTAGGAGTATGTAAATTTTCTGCGTGGGTTTGCGGAGGTTTTTCATAGGTCTGCGTTATCTATGGATGATTGGGAAGGATCATATACATCAGGGGGGGGAGTAAAAGAACCTACCCCAAAGCATTCGGGACTAAAAATGCAGTTTTCTCTTTTAGCAGTGGCTATTTTGGGAGTTGGTGCTGTTGCGTCTGTCTCACTATCTCAGCAGCAGCAGGACCAGCGGAGTCAGGCCTCGGGTTATAACAACTATGACAGCAACAATAATTATGACAACGACTACGACAGTAACTACAACAACAATGACTATAACAACAATGACTATAACCGAACACCGACACCTTATCCAACCTCTCCTGTAGTTAGCTCTAACAGCTATGGTGGATATAATTGTTGGTTCTGGAGATGCACTTCTCCTACACCGACAAAAACACCAACACCTACACCGACAAGAATTCCAACTCCTACACCCACAAGGGTACCGACTCCAATTCAGCAGCTTCCTACGTCATTCCCGACCCCCACACCAACTCCGGTTATCCCGACAATTTCTTTTGGACCCACAGCAACTCCTGTACCTGGTGCCACTAATTTATCAGTAACACTTGCATTACACGGTATAGGAAAAGGCGGAGATAGTGTAAATCCTGTTTCTGAAGGAAATATGTCTCCATTGCACTCGCAGAGGCAAGTTTCAGTAGAAATGTATAATAATCAAAATCAGCTTGTTGAAACTAAGACAGGTAATGTTAATTACAATGCATCATCGGGACTTTTTGATGGGACGATAAGTCTTGGATCATCTTTTCAATCAGGGGTGTACACGGTAAAGGTAAAGACTGGTAAATATTTGCGCGTTGTTGTCCCCGGGATACAGACTGTTAATGTGGGTCAGACAGCATATCTTCCTCCTGTTGCTATGGTATTGGGAGATATAAATGGCGATAACAGTATAAATATCGTTGATTATAATACTCTGATGGGCTGCTATAGTGACCTCCTGGAAGCAACAGATTGTGCACAAGGCAATGCTGTTCTTGCAGATTTGACTGATGACGGTCATGTAAATCAATTTGATTATAATCTCTTCTTGCGAGAATTGAGCAGCAGAGAGGGGCAATAATTCTGAAATCCTGAAGAGGGCAACGACCTCGGTAGGCTCTTGTGAGAAGGAGCCTAGCGCTTAGTCGGGTACTTACAAAACCTTCGCTCCAGAATGGTAAAACCTTATTTCTTGACACATAGCCTCGTTATCTGTTCTACTATATAGGAGGAAATTTTTTATGAATGGTTGGGAAGGATTAAATACACCTGCAGGAGAAGCTCCATCGCCTATAAGTAAATCTCATTCTTTCCTAAAATTAAGCTTTTCAATTTTTGGCGTGTTTGTTCTATTTGGTGGTGTTTTCATGGCTGTCATGGCAACCCAGCAATCTACTGAACAGCGGAGTAGAGCTTATGATGGTGGGGGGAGCTATGGTGGAGGAGGAAATTATGATGGCGGCAGAAGTTATGATAGTGGAGGGAGCTATGGTGGCGGAGGAGATTATGATGGCAGAAGTAGCTATGATGACGGAGGATATAATAGAGATAGCTATGATGGAGGCTCTCGTGATGGTGGCTATAATTATGATTATAATACAGGTACAGCTCCGGTTCAGACGAAGACATATCCAACTCCTACGCCAATAAAGAGTATAAATCCAACGTTGTCCTGGGTTAATCTTCTATTCAAGACACCTACACCGATTAAAATTCCTACTCCTACTAAGGTTCCTACATCTATAAATGTACCAACAACAGTGCCGGCGCAGCCGCTTCCTACAGCATTACCACAACACACATCAGTACCACAACCAACTCCAACTGATTTGCCTGGATTTGAATCTACTCCTGAGCCCACTAATATACCTGAGCCAACTGAAATTTTAGAACCCACTCCCACACCTGCACCCGATGATACAGTATTGGCTCTTACCCTTGGGCTTCATGGAATTGGTAATGCTGGTGAGAACCTAAATGCAACAGCTGTAGGTAATGAAACACCACAGCGGGCAGAAAGAATGATTCTTGTTGAAGTGTATGATATTTATAATAAATTCATTACTAGCCATCAGCAATCAGTAGTTTATGATGATTATTCAGGTATGTTTGAGGGAGCAATAAACCTCGGAAGGATTGATACTGGATCATATACAGTCAAGGTGAAAACTGATCAATATCTAAGTTCGCGTGTTTCCCGGGAATATATCGCAAATGGCGAAATGAACGATCTTCCCACAATGGTACTGCGTGGTGGCGATGTTAACAGTGATGACAAGATTAACATCCTTGATTATAACGTGTTGGCGGGATGCTATAGCGATTTGCTTCCTGCGGTTGATTGTTATGACGACAATAATATTCATGCTGATTTGAATGATGATGGTAAGGTTAATCAATTCGATTACAATTTCTTCTTGCGTGAGTTGAGCAGCAATAGATAATTAGAGCTCTTCATTTAATGCCGGCTCAGCTTGCTTAGCAGGGCAAAGCTTGGTATACTTACTTTCGTATGAAATTCCAGAAGACTATACTTCCTAATGGCCTCCGGGTTCTCACTATTCCTATGCCTGCTATGGAAAGCGCGACGGTGCTGGTTATGGTTGCTGCCGGCAGCCGTTATGAAACCAGACAAAACAGTGGTATTTCTCATTTTCTTGAGCACATGGCTTTTAAAGGCACAGAAAAACGTCCTAATGCTATGGCAATCTCATCATTGATCGACGGAATGGGGGGCGAATTCAATGCTTTTACTGGCAAAGAAACTACTGGCTATTACATCAAATCATCCAAAGACAACATAGAAAAGTCTCTTGATGTCCTTTCAGATATGTTGATGCACTCCAAGCTTGATCCTGTAGAGATTGAAAAGGAAAAAGGTGTTATTGCAGAGGAAATTAATCTTTATGAAGATATGCCTGCACGTAAAATCAGTGATATCTATGAGCAACTTTTGTATGGTGATACACCGATGGGTTGGGATATAGCAGGTAATAAAGAAGTCATCAAAAAGATAACGCATGAAGATTTTGTTGCGTATATGAATGAGCTGTACAGCGCAAATAATATGACAGTGGTCGTAGCCGGAGGTGTAGATGCTGACCATGTTAATGAGCTTGTTGTAAAGCATTTTGGGGAGATGAAGACATTTGCGACCAAACAGCATGATCCAATCGCTGATCAACAGGATACACCAGCAGTACTCCTAAAACAAAAGCAAACAGAGCAGATTCATGTCGCTTTGGGTGTACGTACTGTGCCTATTGATTCTCCAAAGAGATACCCCTTGTCTGTTTTGGCAGCTATTCTAGGAGGCGGTATGAGCAGCCGTTTATTCCATGAGGTCCGTGAGAAGCGTGGATTGGCTTATTATGTGAGAACCAGTGCAGATGAATATGCTGATGTGGGAACGCTTGTCTCAACAGCAGGGATTGATCCTAAGCGGGTAGTGGAAGCTGTTGAAGTAATGGTAGCCGAATATGCAAAAGTTTCCCGCGGAGAGATGCACCTGACTGACGAAGAGCTGAATAAAGCAAAAGAATATTTGAAGGGACACCTGGTTCTTGATCTTGAAGATAGCCGTTCTGTTGCTAGCTTCTACGCTCACCAGGAGCTTCTGGAGAAGAAGATGGATAATCCGGATGAGATTATTGCTGAACTTGATAAGGTAACAAAAGAAGATGTTGAAGCAGTAGGAAAAGAGTTTTTCGTGCAAAAAAATCTCAATCTTGCCCTCATAGGTAACTTTGATAATAGACAAAAGCTCGAGGAATTGTTAAAATTCTAGATAAGAATCCGTTGGGTGTCTTATAAGTCCTATACGACAAATAGGACCTATGAGACCTATATGACCCCAAACCTTATTACTTTATGGAACGAACAATTGTATTAGTTAAACCAGATGGAGTCCAGAGAGGGCTTATTGGAGAAATCATTACCCGCTTTGAGCGCAAGGGGCTTCGTCTTGCTGGATTGAAGATGATCAGTCTGAATGACGCGCTTCTTGATGAATGGTATGTCCACCACAAAGATAAGTCTTTCTTCCCTGATTTAAAATCCTACATGATGGCGTATCCTGTCGTCGCAATGCTCTGGGAAGGATTGGAAGCAGTCAAAACAGTTCGTACGATGATCGGTATCACAAAGGCCCGTGAGGCGGCACCAGGGACGATTAGAGGGGACTTTGCGATGAGTCAGCAGTATAACCTCATTCATGCATCAGAAGACGTTAATGCAGCCAATAAAGAAGAGGCACTTATGTTTGAAGAAAAAGATGTTTTCGATTGGGAAAAACTAGATTACCAGAATGTCTACGCCACAGAAGAACGCTCCAAGAACTCCTCAAATTAATTTCAAATTTCCAATTTCAAATCTCAAATGTCCAATCGAAAATGTAGTGGCGCGGTTCATCGCGATTGAGAAGAAAGTTTCGTTGTTAAGGCGCCATGAATGTCGCCACTACAGTAAGTATCGAAATTAGAAATTAGAAATTAGAAATTGGATATTTATTGGGTGTGATATAATCTCTTCAATACGCACGGTATGCTTTCACTTTCTCTACTTCGGTTGGAATGTTTTTGTAAGCTGTGGTAATACATATATGGCGGCTGAGAGAGATAGAGGTGAGAAAAAATCAATTGGGCTAGGGCGATTGGCAGGGGAATCTGTTGCAGCTGGTGTGGCAAGTGGTATCGGCGGTGTTATGGGTATAACGATTGAGGATCACCGTTATCTCACTCATGATAGTCTTAAGCCTCATCCTATTCTCAAAAAAGCGTTTGATTTTGAGAAACGGACGCTTAATATTGGTGATCCTACAGTCTGGGCATCTGTACATAGAATACATCACAGCATCACAGATGCAGCCCTTTTTCCCTTTTATGAGATTTCAAGAGCTGCAAAATGGGTAGAAGAAAATCCTGATAAGGCAGGCGGCATAACTATCCCTGAATCTTTTGCCAAACTCGATCCATTTGTTGCGAACTTCAGTCGTAAAGAGGTAATGGAAATTGGAGAATTATCCGAAACGCTTGTGAAGGATCGTTTGGGTGAAGCATATGAAACAAAGAAAGAATACACACAGGAGCAATTAAAAGAAATTTTCAATCCTGATCCGGAAAAAGGGAGGTATTTTTATTCCAGCCAAAAGAAGCATCAGGGTGAATGGACACAGGATGAGATAGCGGAGATTTTATTAACTGACCCGCATTCTCCGGCTCTTATCGATAAAGGAAATGGTATTCATGGGATTGCTATGAAGAATGTTCCACTCTATAGGCGGACCGCGCAGTTGTTTTTTGACAGACCTGATTTGAAGCCGGAAGATCTTCAGAATGAGGATGGCACTAATAAGCAAGCCCGAAAGCGTGATGTAGTAGCAGGAGTGGCTCTGCCTACGGCTGCGGTCTTATTCAGACGCGGGAAATATAAACCAAAGGATGTTGCGATAGCTGCTGTGGCAGGAGGGGCGATTTATGGGGTTAGGGCGGCAACTGAGATACTTGGAGGTAATATAACAAATTCACTGGGGCATGCAGGGAAGTTCGATTTATCCCGGCTTACACAGGCCGCTTTCAGAAAGGATTATAAATTCGTTCTCAATGAAGACGGGAGTCTTGCAACGGACACGAGGCATGCTGGGTTATTGGGTAAGCTTCTAAGTGTTGCGACGCTTGACGAAGTTGGCGGACAACAGGTGCATCATGCGTATCCTGAAAAGATTGCGTATACGATGAAGAAAGGTTTGGAGGGTTTTGCGGAAGCGCCATGGGGAACAACATTAAAAAAGATTGCAGACAGTAAATTACCTTTTATCGAGCATGGAGACAACTTCGGCGGTGGACCACGTCCTGATGTCCCTCATGAAGCAGTAATTTTGATTCAAAATGCCCGGGTTAAACAAATGCAAAAGGATCGTTAATATTAAGCCTGGGGCTTAGCTGGAATTGCACCTACTGAGGGTTTTACTTCAGGGGAGAGCAGATCAATATAGCAGTATGCTTCATTTTTTCTCACATAGAGAACCCCATTTACGATAGGTATTGTTTGTTTTGTCCCATCTTTTTTATAGATGATAATATAATCCTTCAACAGTGATATGAAATTTCCATGATGGGGAAGGACATCAAATGTTCCTTTATCATTGAGGGAGGTTAAAGCCTTAACAGCTTCTTCAAAAATAACAGCTCTCCTATTGCGGATAGAGAGTAAGAATGTGAGGCTCCCGTCTGGAGTAGGCTCAGTAGCGGATACAGGAGCAGTCTTAGGTGGTTGAGTAGGAGTGGGTTGATTATTGGTGGGTTGATCCTGCATATACTTTATTTTCCATTTTCCAGTGTCCACCCTTGTCAAGCAAGCGGGCTCCTTTCAGTCCGCCCCATTTTCCATTTATTTCTAAATTGATCAATTTTCTAATAAATTCAATGGCAAATGGTAAATGGACAATGGAAAATTACTTCTTGGCTTCCTCTGCTGCTCCGATATAGAGGAATTTTTCTTCAGGAATATCGTCATAGACCCCTTTCAATATGTCTGCCGCATCTTTAACGGTTGTTTCTATTGGAATAAAATTTCCTTTTTTTCCTGTCTGTTTCTCCACAGTAAAGAAGTTCTGAGTCATATAATTGCGTAAGATTTTGGCGCGCCGGAATGTTTTACGGTCTTCGGGGTTCAATTCTGCTTCACCAACTAGTGACGCAATACGTTCTATGGAGACAGCTTTTTTAAGAACACTTTGCGCAAGTAGGGCGGTTTTATAGTGTTCCTCTCCCACTAACTCCGGTGTTAGTGCAGATGATGTCGATAAGGTGTAATCAATAGCCGGTAATCGCCCCTCTTGATAGACAGTACGTGAGAGGATAATAGTCGAGTCCAGATATGGCAGAATAGATTGAACACCTTGGTCGAGGATATCATCATTGGGGATATAGATTGCTTCAATCGAAGTAATGCTATTTTCATTTGTAGAAGAAAGCCGCTCATGGAATGTTGCCATTTCAGAGCTGAGCGTTGCCTGGTAGCTGTCCTCTGAAGGTATCATATCCATGAGAAGCGATAGTTCATTGCCTGCCTGCGCATAACGGAAAACATTATCCGCAAAGAAGATAACATCTTTTTTTAGGACATCACGGAAATGTTCCGCGATAGTGAGGGCTGTGTACCCTGTGAGGAAGCGGATGGCAGGGTTTTCTCCCATTGGTCCTAGTACAAGAGATGTAGAAGGAAGAATTCCTCCCATATCAAGTGATTCAACAAGCTCTTGCCCTTCACGGCTGCGTTCACCAATACCGGCAAATACCGAAAGACTTTTGCCTTTCGTTTCAGTTGCAACCTCAATAATGTTATGGATAATTTCGGTAAGAAGAATAGTTTTCCCAACCCCTGCTCCTCCAAATACGCCAATTTTCCCTCCTTTAAGCATAGGTGAAAAGAGGTCTAACCCCTTGATACCAGTAATGATCATCTTCTGACTTACACCAAGATCGGAGTAGATGGGGCCATCACGGTAAATAGGCCAGTGATCTTTGGTTGTTATATTTTTGCCTCCATCTCTGGGCGCTCCTAAATAGTCAATTACCCGTCCCAGAACTTCTTCTCCTACTGGTACCATTATAGGGGTTCTTGTATTGATAATTGCAGCCCCTCTGGCAATTGCTGACGTATCTGTTAGGAGCAGGCAATAATAGGTATCTTGTCCTGATGAGCTATGAACTTGCATTTTTATGCTGGGATTTTTTTCCACCACGACAATATCATGTAATGATGGTTTTTCCCCCGAGAAAAAAACCTCAGCAACTTGTCCTTTCACAGCAATAATTTTTCCTGTACCACTAGACATAATTAAATATTCTCCATTTTCCAGGTTCCATTTTCCATTTATTTTTAAATTGACCAATTTTTATATGGACAATCAATGGCAAATGGTAAATGGACAATGGAAAATTGTCAGACCGTCCTCCACAGCGCCATTCCTGTTAGGGATTCGATTTGTTTTTTATTTAATTTACGGTGGAGAGCAATTCTCTTTTGTAATTGGATAATCTTAAGATTATTATCAATGTTTTGAGTAGCCATATCAAGTGTCGACATACGCGATGCATATTGTGCTAGGTCTGACTCGATAAAAGTCTGGCTTAAGATATTAGAAAAAATTTCTTTCTCAAAAAAATTGAGGATCTCTTCAAGCGATGGTTCAAAATAATAATACGTGTGGGCACTATCATCACTAATGAGAGATTTTTGTTGTCCTGAAACATCAAGCAGCGCTACTTTTTGAGATACCATACTTTCAAATCTAGGGTAAAAAATAACCACGTTTGAATACATCATAAAAATTTCGCTTAGCTGTTTGGTTGCTGATTCATGGGTTCCTTTTTCTATGATGGGGAAGAAGGCAAATTTTCGTTCAGGAAATTGTTGGGTAAAAAGCGTTTTTCCGAATTCACCAAGAATAACTGGTTCGACATCATTCTTCTGTACATATTCTGCAAATTCCTTATAAGTATTTTTTAATATTGTCCCAAACAACCCGGAGTTTGCTGATATAAACACACAAGCTGTTTTATTGTTGTGTTCTTGCAAAGAAAGACCTCTGCTGTTTTTTATTTTTTTTTCTTCCATAAGGTGAAGAATCTGATCCTTGTATGAAGCCAATAGTTGCTGATAGATCTCTGCTAAATCTGTAACTAACCGCCGATTTCCCAGAACGTTAGCTCTTATTTTACGCATCTTCATACTGGCAATTTCTTCATACGCAGTAACAAGCGATTTCAATTCGACCGTTTCTTCTATATCCTGTACAATCTTTTTCAGTGACAACATAGCTGGGTAAGGGGATAGTAGCCTTAGATTTTAGGCCCTATTCCTTCATTATTGTTAAGCTTAAATCCGTATACTCTAACAAGATCAGCTTTCCTTTTGATAATAATATCCAGCATGTTATTAAGGTCTACGGAATTATTGACTATTTCACGGGTTATTGTCTGGACTTCAATGTTTTCATCATAGGCTTTTTGGATTCTTTTAATGTCTTCTCTCATTGCTGTCATATCTTGCCATGTCTCTTGCCATAGAAGACCAAAAATAACCATTTGTAGGTCAATATTAGTTATTTCGCTTGCTCCCTGAGTAAAGAATGCATTTATACGCTCACTCACCTTGAGTGTCCGTATTACTTCTGGTCCTGTCTCTTCACTGAAATGACTAAATCCCTCAAGCCTTTGGCTAAGAGTAAGAAAGCTTGTCAGCTCATGGTTCACTGCTAATTTGAGAGATGATTGCGTTTGTCTTCCTACACGGCTGACAGATAAGAACGAATTTATTGCTGGTCTTTTTCCTTTGGCAAATAGATCCCCGTCAAAATAAATATGGCCATCTGTTATGGACATTAAATTGGTTTGGATAAAACCTGCGATGTCTCCTTCAATTGATTCAACTACAGGGAAACAGGTGATAGAGCGGTTTTGTCCATTCGTGGTGGCAAAGTTTCCGGCTCGTTCCAAAAGACGGGCATGAGAATAAAAAATATCAGCCGGATATGCATTTCTTCCTGGAAAGCGTCTGCCGATAAGCATAATTTCGCGGTAAAACTTCGCATGGGTAAAAAGGTCGTCCAGTACCACGAAGACGTCATGTCCTTCATCTCTGAAATATTCCGCAAGTGTCATTGCGCAGTACGGGGTGAGGTATATTGACCCTGAAGGATCGTCAGAACTTGATGCAATAATTACTGTATTTCCATCAATACCTTGTTTTTTAAAAAATTGCTCGGCTTTTTTAATATCTGTCTTTTTCTTTCCGATTGCAGCGTAGATGCAGATAGTACCAAGTTTTGCCTGCTTAAGCATTGCCTGAAAAAGGAAGCTGGTTTTTCCTGTCTTGCGGTTACCAATGATCAGCTCCCTTTGACCTTTTCCCAAGGGAATGAGAAAATCAACTAAATTTACTCCCGTTTCAAAAGTTGTATCGATGCGCCTTCTCTCAGAAATACCAGCTGGAATGGTGTCAATAGTTCTGGATATAGTTGGTTTATTAAATGATTTTCCAGGATCCAAAGGCTGTCCAAATGAATCAACAACATGCCCCAACAGTTCAAATCCCACAGGCATTTCTTGTTTTTCACCTGTTCTTGTTAGACGAGTTCCTGCTTTGACTGAGTATTTAGAGAAGAGAAGTATCTCTGCATGATCACGAGTTAAAGACAGGATAATCCCTGTTTCTCCTGTTTCGAAAAGAACGATTTCGTTAATTGTTGCATTTGGTAAGCCGCTAGCATACACAATCGAATGGATGGATTGTTCCACAAAGCCCATTTCTTCACTTGTATTGAGGTATGAGTTAAATGATTTCATAAGTTTAGGGGATAGGTTATAGGGGATAGGGGCTAGGCGTCTTTTTGCCTATACCCTAACCCCTAGCCCCTAGACCCTGTTGTTCAGTAGTGCCATTATTTCTTCTTTTTGTATTTGAAATACTTGAGCTAGTTTTTTTCTTACTGAATAATCTTTGTATTGTCCATCTACAATAATCACTGCTCCTCCAACTACCTCTTTGTTAACTTCAATATCCAAGATAATGTTACTGCCTATATTTTTTTTTGCCCATGTAGAAAAAATTGTTATTGTTTCATCATCTGGTTGGAACGCAAGGGTTGCTCTTAACGTCTTGCAGGTTTTCATTTTATTTTGCAGTTTAGACGTGAATTCCCTAAGAGCAGATTTGTTATTAATGAGATCATCTTTTTTTATGGCTTGCTGTAGTTCGTAGCTGAGGTTTTTAGGTAATCGGGAGAAGTGATCTTCTAAAGAAATATCTTTTGTTGAATAAAGGCTTGCCATGAATTCGTTGAGATTAGTAAGCATATCATTAGCTTCATCTTGTGTGCGAATGTATAAAAGTATTTTGTCTTCCATAGTAATTTTACCCTAGACCCTTATTGAAATACCTGTTCCTTTTTGGCTTCTTCTAAAGCTTCAACAACGAGTTGTTTGTGGCGGTCAAGTGAAATACCCTGACTTAGAACTAACTCGGAAACTTTATAAAGAATTTTATAAATGTCCTCATTTATTTTTTGCATCTTTTCTTCCCTATATGTCTCAAGCTCTTTCTTTAATTCAAGATATTCTTCATCTATTTTTTGCTTAGCAATTTTTTCCGCATTAATAGTTTCTTTTTCAAGCGCGGTAGTGAAATCTTTAAATTCTGCAACAGCATCGCTTTCAAGATCTTTTGTTAGAGAAGTTAATAGTTTGATACCCTGATCTTTTGCTTCTGTTAGATTAACTCGATAAGCGTTTTGCAATTCTTCAGAAGCTTTTGTAAATGCTTCTTGTTGTATTTTTTCTACTGATGCTAAGGTATCCTCTAGAGAGGAGTTTGATTCAATTTGATAGGCTTTTGTTTTCGAAAGGATAGCGTTTGCTTCTTTATTGGCTCTGTCAATAATTTCTAGTGCTTTCCCATGTGCTTCTTCAAGAAGATGCACTGGGTTTTCATTTAACTCATTTGTAAGTTTATGGTTCAGTTCATCAGCTTTGCGTGTTCGTTCTAAGGTACGTACATGCACAATAACGAGGATCAACAAAATAACAGCTAAAGCTGCAGCAGTAACAACTAGGAAGATAAAAGTAGTTGGCTCGATGAACATAATGCTCAGAGGATAGGGTCTAGGGCCTAGGGTCTAGTAACGAAAATATATTTCGCCTAACCCCTAACCCCTAGCCCCTAGACCCTAAATTTATAATACAAGTATCAGGTATGAGATCGCAACTCCGAAAAGCATGATTGCCACGGTGATTGTGGCATTTATTCCCACGCTAAATAGTATGGATTTGCTGGCAAGAGGATTTCTTCCTATCGCTTCAACTCCGCTGCGGGATGCACGTCCAAAAAATCGAAATCCGAAAAAGAAGGAAAGTAATGTAATTAATCCTGCAAAAAAGTAACGTAGTGCGCCAAGGGGTGTCTCAATCGCGGCTGTTGTTCCCATCGTAAGGGATTGGAATAAATTGCGGGTTATATTCGACGAAAGCTGAGCAAAGTGGGAATGAAGCAAAACAGTAATAGTTCCGATTTTTTTCGGGTCTTTTTCTGCATAATCATCCTCAGATACTCCTATAACAAATCCATTTTCAGTAGCTTTTTGTCCTACACCCGCAATAGATGACGTAGTAATATAATCTCCTTTTTTAATCGGTCCATTCATCGTGGAGACACGGACTGTCACTTCACCCTCACGGATAATAGGTGTTTGGTTAGCGACAGATTCGTCATACATGTATAGCGCAGGGTTCAGACTGACAACACCAAATAGATTTGGGTCATAAGGTGTTGCAGATCGTTTATACGTATGGTTAGATGCTGAGATGATGTCACCATCTTTAACCCCTTTTTCGCTTAATGTGATACCTATAGCTGTTCCGCTTGAAAGATCCTGCGCAAAGGCAAACGTTGGTAATGCAAATAATAAGACTATCAGAGATAGAGAAATGGCAGTAATGTGTTTTATCACAGCTTTATCCAAGGGATAGGGTCTAGGGTCTAGGGTCTAGTAACGAAAAATATTTTCGTCTAACCCCTAACCCCTAGCCCCCAGACCCTAGCTCTATCGTAAGGAGTAAAGAGGGGTTGTGTCAAGGAAAAGAATAAAAAATGGAATGTAGATCTCATATGAGATAGTTAATACTTCTTCTTTATGTTTAATGATATTTGATTTTTCGGGCTAACAGGGTTTTGGCAATAAGACATAGTAGCTGCTATTATACCTAAAAATCATAGCAATAATCATATCATAATCACATCATTGAGAAGGGGTATCCAAAAATTATTTTCTTTTAAACCGTTTACTTTTTTTGCTTGATTTTCCTGCCTGTTAGCATTCGCGTTATTGAGCTGCTAGGTTTATTCTTGTATTACTGCTTGACAAGCCTTATTAATATATGATGTTATTAATATAAGAAAAGCATATACATAGACTTTAACAAGAATCTCACGAATATGAGGCTATATGTATAACTTTTCAAAATTCATCTGCCCAATGAAAAAAGAGTTTTATACGATACAAGAAGTAGCCAAAATTTGTGGCGTATCGAAGATGACTCTGCGCAGATGGGAACAGTCAGGAATCCTCAAGCCAGTTAGAACCTCAGGAAATCAAAGAAGATACACAAAGAATGAAATTAATAGCATTCTCCGAGCACGAAAAGCTAAGGCAGATTCTGTGCAAGAGGTTATTGCATCTGTCGCAGCAGATCCAGTTTCAAATAGTCAAGTTTCACAGGCTGTTGATACTTCTTTTTACAGCTCTGAAAAATCTGAAAAAACTGAAGAGCCTAAAAAAGTACAGGTAGCTTCTGATTCGTTAATTGAAGCAATTCAACGGAAATTTGTCTTTCATTTGTCCCTTACCATGGCAGCTGTTTTTTTGGTTATTAGCACTCTTTTTATTGCTTCATTTACCTTTGCTGCAGATCATTTTGATAAAGTAAAAGATTCATTTGACCGGATAATTTTAGCTTCATCACAACGCTTCTCAACAGAAGAGGCAGATGATATGATAGCAGTTTTGGGCTCATCAGCCAGGCAAAAAAAGTTTATTTTGAACATATCAATTCCTTCCAAGTTTAGTAAGCCAGCGAGTTTTCTTGATGTAGTCACGATTAATAACTCGTTGAGCGTGAGCGGAAGTGCAACGCTAAGTGGGGGAGTCATTACAAATAATGCAGACATTGATGCGGGAACGGGAAATATTACAGGTTCAAATATTTTATATGGCATACGGGCGGGGCCCAATATAACGATTACGGGTGATAGACAAAACCCGATAATCTCCGCTGAAATTGCCCCCGATTCAATCGGGGTTTCGTCGTTTCAGGGGCAGGCAGGTGACTTGAGGCTAATTGAGGGTGATGGGATAACAATTGACGGATTGACGATCAGTACAAAAAACAACACATCCAGCCTTGGAATATTCAAAACTGTATCAGTAAGTGGGCAGTCTGACATAGTTGCTGAAGGCAATGCAGATTCTCTCACCTTTGCCGCCGGATCTGGTGTTACATTGACGACTGATGCATCCACAAATAAGCTTACAATCGCTGCAACAGGAGGAACAAATCAGTGGACAACAACAGGCACGGATATTTACTACACTGCCGGCAATGTCGGTATCGGTACAAATACTCCAGGTAGAACGCTTGATGTTTCAGGAACATTGAGAGCAACAGGCGCAGTAACTTTCTCAAACCTATCTACAGGCATTGCCCATCTGGATGCTAGCGGTGTTCTTTCATCATCTGCAATTGATTTAGCATCAGCTGATGTGACAGGGACATTGGCCATAGCCAATGGCGGGACGAACGCTGTGAGTATAGGAGGTGCGGGAAGTATCGCGTACTCCAACGGGACTGGTTATGCTTTTTCTACTGTTGGCACATTGGGTGATTGTTTGGTGTCAGGTGGTGCTGGAATTCCGACATGGACTACATGTTCCGCAGGTGCTACAGGTGATATCACTGCGGTAGGGGATGTCCTCACAGGTAATGCTTTTACTCAAACTGCCGGAAATGATGGGAATACGCTGTATTTTGAGGGAACGACAGTAGATGGATTTGAAACCGCATTGACAGCTGCTGATTCTGGAAGCGATATCACTGTGACCATACCTGCAATAGCTGGGACGCTGACATCACTTGCTGGCAATCAGTCATTTACAGGTCTGAAGATATTTGACGCAGGCTTAACAGTAACAGCAGGTCAGACACTGACAGTCAACAGCGATGCTTTTACTGATTTGACAGGAACAGGTTTGCAAATTTCTGCAGGAGCATTGCAGACAACTCTTGGCTCATCAGTTGATCTAACATCTGAGGTGAATGGTACTCTGCCTGTTGGGAGCGGCGGTACGGGGCAGATATCTTTTACCGATAATGGCATTCTATATGGCAACAGCGCATCAGGGTTATTGGTGACAGCTGCAGGAACTACAGGTACCGTACTTCATGGAAATACAGGCGGAGCGCCAACATTCTCGGCTGTAACCAACAGCGATTTGCAGAACAGCTCACTGACAGTAACCGCAGGTGCAGGACTTTCAGGCGGGGGATTGGTATCTCTTGGAGGATCAATAAGCTTGGATAATGCTGGAGTGTTAAGTGTCACAGGTGGATCAGGAGGGAGCAGTGCAATAGCAGGAGCACTTACTATAGCAAATGCAGTAACATCAGGATCAGCAATCACGATAGATGATGCGACAACAGGAGCGAAAGGTATCGCATCATTTAACACAAACAATTTTTCCGTATCATCAGGGGCAGTCTCAATCAAGACAGATGGAGTAGGAGCAACAGAGTTAGCAGCAACGACAGTATCAGGAGGGACATATGGAGATGCGGGTAATGGAGTTGGTCAATTCACGGTAGATGCAGATGGGAGATTAACCTCAGCATCAAGTAGAGCGCTTAATCTAGCAACATCAGATGTAACGGGGATACTTCCATTGGCAAATGGAGGGACAGGACTAAACATAACAGGATCATCAATTACAGATGGCCAACTGCTCATCGGAAATGCAGGTACAGACGGGTTTAGTCTTGCAACGCTTACAGCAGGAGCTGGTATTAATATCTCAAACGGGGGAGGATCTATCACAATCTCACAAACAGGGTCAATTGAATCTCAGTGGACTCAAAATGATTCTCTTGGATTACTTTACCCGAATAATCCAACACTTGATTTGGCAATCGGTGGTAGTGCAACTTCCAGCGCAAAATTCGCAGTTCTGAATGTCGCAGGAGGGACACCAACAGCATCTATTTCAGCAAATAATGGTGCTAACTCTGTGTATCTCACTGGTTCAGGAAATCTAGGTACAACCAATGCTCAGACATTAACACTTGGAGGATCAACAACAGGAGATATCACTCTCTCGGGAAGAAATGGAGCAAGTAATGGAATCATTCTTTCAGGATATGGAGCAGGTATTATCCATTCAGATGCAAATGGAAGATTAACATCATCAGTCGTAACAAACAGCGATTTGCAGAACAGCTCACTGACAGTAACCGCAGGTGCAGGACTTTCAGGCGGGGGATTGGTATCTCTTGGAGGATCAATAAGCTTGGATAATGCTGGAGTGTTAAGTGTCACAGGTGGATCAGGAGGGAGCAGTGCAATAGCAGGAGCACTTACTATAGCAAATGCAGTAACATCAGGATCAGCAATCACGATAGATGATGCGACAACAGGAGCGAAAGGTATCGCATCATTTAACACAAACAATTTTTCCGTATCATCAGGGGCAGTCTCAATCAAGACAGATGGAGTAGGAGCAACAGAGTTAGCAGCAACGACAGTATCAGGAGGGACATATGGAGATGCGGGTAATGGAGTTGGTCAATTCACGGTAGATGCAGATGGGAGATTAACCTCAGCATCAAGTAGAGCGCTTAATCTAGCAACATCAGATGTAACGGGGATACTTCCATTGGCAAATGGAGGGACAGGACTAAACATAACAGGATCATCAATTACAGATGGCCAACTGCTCATCGGAAATGCAGGTACAGACGGGTTTAGTCTTGCAACGCTTACAGCAGGAGCTGGTATTAATATCTCAAACGGGGGAGGAAGTATAACTATTTCTCAAGTTGGTTCAGGCGCATCCAAGTGGACGCAGCCAGATGGTTTGGGTGTTGTATATCCGAATATCTCGAGCTTAGACCTCTTGGTAGGTGGAACATCAACAGAGAGTGCTAAGTTTGGATTCATCAATGTCAACTCCGGGACACCAACAGCAACAATCTCAGGAAACATCGTATTAAATAGTGCAGGATCACTCCAGACAACAAACAATCAAACCCTCACCATCGGCGGCAATACAACAGGGAACATCGTCATCGATTCCGCAACTGGATTGATCTCTCTGGCAGACAACACATCTGTTACCGGAACACTTAATACCAGCGGTACTATTAATGGAG
>CAMPGJ010000004.1 GCA_946885425.1 uncultured bacterium | reverse complement strand
CCTTCTTCGTAAGCGAATGTGCTTGATCCACATTCTGGGCAAATATCAAATAAACTCGTTGATGATGTAGATGCATTCATCCCTGCTGCAGGAAGCGTAAGTTGATCTGCGGAAACATCCACGCTCAGCGAGGCTGTGGCTACTGCTGGTGCTTCAGGGAGTGTACCGATTGTTGCAACATGTCCGTTGGATCCGGGAACTTTATCCTCTACCTTACCATTAACGCGGAATTCACAATGACGTGCTAACACCTTAGCAATCGCATCAGGTAATGAACGGACACGGTTCTCACCAAACCCAATACTCCGTGCTCCACCGATTCCGGCAAGCTCCGAAACGATCTCTCGTACGCGCTCGCGGGCAGGAACAGGACTATGAATTCGAAGAACGAATGAGATCATCCTGCCAAGCGCGTCAGCGAGAGCCATCAGATCTGAACCGCTCTTTCCATGGTTAATAAATACTTCAAACACATCATTTTTCCCGTCCTGGTTGATCGTAACGTATAATTTACCACTTGGGCTGTCTGCCTTGTATGTGACACCGCTCAAAACCATAGGACGTTGTACACGGGGTGTAACCGGGATAGTAGGCTTCACTTCCTCTACCTTTTCTTCCTTCTTCTCCTCACGCTGTAAGACACCCATTCGTGAACCATCACGGAAATACGTCACACCCTTCAATCCCATATCATAGGACATCATATACAGCCGCTTCACGTCATCTACAGTATGATTATTAGGAGCATTTACTGTTTTTGAGATAGATGAATCAATATATTCCTGAGCAATTGCCTGAATCTTGACATGATCTTCTGGAGTTAAGTCATTAGCACCGACAAAGTAGTCTGGACGAGCATCATCCGGATGAGCAGCTTTCCACTCTCCAAATAGTGAATGATAAACCATCTGTTTACCCAACCGTCCGTTATGAGAATATTCAAATTCATATACAGGTTCAACACCACTTGAGACCCCTGCAATAAGGCTTGTTGTTCCGGTTGGAGCAATTGTCAAAAGAACCGCATTACGGATGCCCTGTTTTGCAATTCTCTCCTGAATAGCTTTTGGAAGTGCCTGGATATGGTATCCCTGTAGATATTTATCTTTTTCATACTTAGGGAATGAACCTTTTTCTTTTGCGATATTAGATGAAGCGATGTACGCATTATCCCTGAGTGTCTCAAAAATTTTCTTGGATATTTTCTCTGACTCTTCTGACCCATAACGAACCTTTAACTTGATAAACGTATCTGCAATACCCATAATACCCAATCCTGTACGGCGGATCTCTTTAGCAACATCCTCATTTTCTTTAAAGAAATAATGAGTATCATCAATAACATTGTCTAGAAAACGCATCGCTACCTGCACATCCTTACCAAATGCATCATAGTCAAACCACCCTGCTTTATCATGCTCCAGATCATCCTCACGAACATAAGCAGATAAATTCATTGCTCCGAGGTTGCAAACAGCCCATGCACCAAGTGGCTGCTCTCCACAAGGATTTGTTGCCAGCAATTTTTCAAAATACCATGTGTTTGATCTTTTATTGGAACGATCCAGGAAATGAAGTCCAGGCTCTGCACTCTTCCATGCTGCCTCGCAAATTAAATTCCATAGATGCGAAGCTTTAACAGTCTTGTATACTTTGACCTTACCACCAGCTGCTCTCCAGCCAATGATATCTCCGTCCCATTTCGAATCATACAGTGGATCATCCAGATCAGGGTACAATAGATCCCAATCAGCATCCTTTTTAACTGCTTCCATAAAGTCATCAGAGACACAAACTGAAAGATTGGCTCCATTTATTTTATTGAGGTCTTGTTTAACAGTAATAAACTCTTCAACATCAGGATGCCAGTCATGAATCATAAGCATCAACGCCCCACGGCGGCTTCCACCCTGCTGGACAATATCCTTCGTAGCAAGAGAATATAATTCTGCCCAGTTCATCGGGCCTGAAGAAAACCCATTTACCTTTTTGACTCGTGCGCCACGAGGACGAAGACCGGAAAGATTCAAGCCTACACCTCCACCATGAGCCATAATTTCAATCATTTGTGTGAGGTTATTCATAATTCCTCCACGGGAGTCAGGAGGATTGGGGATAACAAAGCAGTTAAAGTAAGTCACATCAAACCCCGTACCTGCACCAGCGAGGATACGGCCCCCTGGAAGAAATTTGAAGCCCTCCATTACATCGTAAAATTTCTCTTCCCATTCTTTCTGCTTTGCTTTCTTTTCAACACCGGCTATACCTTTTGCAACGCGGCGCCACATCTCCTCAGGAGTCTGCTCTACAGCATTACCTTCCCTGTCTTTCAAAGAATATCTGTCTAAAAATACTTTTTGTCTTATTCCATCTAATTTCATAATCTTTAATTTACTAAAATCACCCTACATTGACTCTAAACTATTGTCTTTTAATCTTTTCAAAACTTGAACTTCTTTCCTGAAGTCTTCAACATCTACAAACCTCTTAAAAACACTGGCAAACCGGATATATGCGACTTTATCCAGCTCTTTTAACTTTTTTGCAACCATTTCCCCGATGAGCTTACTTTCTACCTCAAGCGAACCCATGGTCCGTACTTCCTGCCCGATTTCGTTAACAATCTTTTCAATCACGTTTGCGGAAATAACCGTCTTCTCACATGCCCGCAATAATCCACTTTTTAGTTTATCCCTATTAAATTGCTCCCGCCTCTTATCTCGTTTAATTACAATTAACTGTACATTCTCTACCCGTTCATAAGTAGTGAACCGCTTGCCGCAAGAAAGACAGGATCTGCGTCGTCTAATCGTGTCTAAATCCTCGCTTTCCCTTGTCTCTACAACCTCTGATTCTTTCTTGCCGCAATACGGACAGTGCATACCTAAAATTTCAAATTTCAAATGTCAAATATCCAATTCCAAACTACCAAAAATATTTGAAAACCGAATAGGTGAAACCTGAGATTCTTCTAGCACTCCTGCCGTTATTTAGTGCTCAACAAATAATACGGCACTACATCTGTAGCGTCAACTATAATCATCTGTATCAAACTCTTCCACTAGCTTTGGGAGGAATTCTCAACATTTTTTTCTTACAAAAGAAGACCTATGATACAAGCATCGTTGAGAAACTACTTTATTTCTCTGGCTCTTCTAAGACGACCTCTGCTTGGAAGTATTAAATTAGGTCATGTAGAGACCAAGAACCTATTTAAAAGTTCAAAAGAATGAGTTCTTAAGAGATTTTTGTTACTTTAAGAAACGAGGAGTACAGTGTATTAAAAGATACACACTTAAGGTTTAATTTGTTGCAGCTCTTTGGCAAATGCTGCTTCCCGCTTCTCTGCGTCAGCAATTTGGTTCTTTCCGTCTTCCCCAATTTTTTCTTTTGTAGCAGCAAGTACCTCCAAATGTTTTGCTTGTGCTAGCACAAGACGTTTTGCCAGATCATGAATATCCATCCCTTCCTTTTTGGCAGCATTTGTCTTTTCAATTGCCTCCCCGAAATAATCCTGAGCTTTTGAAATTGTTTGCATTGATTCTTTCTCTTTTCCCTTGACCGCCAGCAAATACCCAGCTTGAAACCGCTTATCAGATTGAAGTAGATCAAATTCTGCTTTTTTTGTAGGACTGGAGATAAGTAGAGACATAAGGCTATCACGCATATCCTTCAGCGTATATAAAAAATGCCCAGGCAACACACCTGGATACGGGAGCTGATAATCAACAGGCGCAGCAGTCGGAGATACCTCAGGAGTAGCAGAAAGCTCTAATTCCTGAGCCGAAACTACTGGCACGCAACAAAGTGCTGCGAACAAAGATAAAGATAAAATAAGTCTCTTAAGATGCATATTCAAATTTTATTTTCCATTTTCCAGGTTCCATTTTCCATTTATTTCGATTTATTAATTGCTAAATTTAGACAATCCAAATGGAAAATGGCAAGTGGACAATGGAAAATTAGTGCTTATAGCCTATGGCTTTAAGTACTAGCTCCAGACTCTCATCCTGGTCATGAGAATAGGTATTGATTATCAGATCAAAATAATCCTTTTTCCAGTAAATCCAATTTGGATCTCCTTTAACATACAAAGACCGCCATTTTTCAAGATCATTCGCCTCACGCTCAAGTACTTCTGCTTTCGCATCGTGGACAGAGATATGCTCCCGATTTACCAAACGGTCAATTCTAATCTCCTTTTGATCCTCCCCCTCGGCATTATCACAAACGACACCTACACGAAATACTCCTTCTACCCCCTGTGAAAAAAATCCAGCCAATTTTGTTTCCAAAACGATATGATCATCTTCCGAGAGAATTTCTTTTAGCTTATCATCAAAAAGAACATCCTCTTCATCAGGACGCAAATTAGTATCTTTCGCTGAAAGATTCATTTTATGCCTCAACGCTTCCCAAAAAATCTCTCCTCCTTCCAGGTGTTTCCAGTGAAGTATCTGCGCAATATGCTTAGCGAGAGATGTAGATCCGGCACCAATACGGCCGGAAACAGTAATGAGTCGAATCCCAGAAAGATCAATAGGCTTATGCATAACTTCTAACAAGTATAGCATAGAAGATTTTCCATTTGCCATTTACCATTTTCCATTTATGGCTAGAATTCTTGAAGTGTGATGTGGGATATCCTTGAGCCTTGACTGCTTGATATCTTGAAGTTTGGAACACGTCAAAGATTCAATCTCAAATGGAAAACGGAAAATGGTAAATGGACAATCTGTTATTCTACTGGTGCTGGCTTGACGCCTGAGGAGGACTCGTCTTCCTTTGGCTCGCCGGAGTTTTCAGCGGAGGCGGCTTCTGCTGGATGTTCTAAATTTTGAGCTGCTTGCGCGAGTTCAGAAACGATGGACGCTTGTGCACTCTCCTCTGCCTGTACAGTTACTGGGTTAGGTGGCATTTTCCATGACGGTGTTTCTGCTGAAGAATAAGCTATTGGTGCTGGAGGAACTTCTGAATCAGACCTTACAGGAGCAGGGGTAGAAGTTGGTTCACTAACAGGAGCAGGTTGCACATCAGATGCTGTATGCTCAGGTACAGGTTGTTCTGACGCCGAAGGCCCTGAGTTTGTCGAATGGGCCAATTTCTCTCCTACCATAACAGTTTCCTCTACTAAGCGGTTTGCATACCCATACTCATTATCATACCAAGCAATTACTTTAAGCATATTGCCTCCAACTACCTGAGTCAGCGACAAATCAGCAATGCTGGAATGAGAATTACCGATGATGTCACTTGAAACCAATGGGTCTTCAGAAACAGCCAGAATACCTTTATATTCAGGCTTTTCACTTGCCTCCTTAAGCGCGTTGTTTACATCCTCTACTGTAACGTCTTTCTTCAAAAGGAAGGTGAAATCGGATAATGATCCAACTGGAACAGGCACACGGATTGATAACCCTGCGAAAATGCCCTTGAGAGCAGGAAGTGCTTCTGCTGCTGCAATTGTAGCGCCGGTTGATGTAGGAATGATATTAAGCCCTGCTGCCCGTGCACGGCGGTAGTCTTTGTGTCCCCCATCCTGGAGCTCCTGGTCGGAAGTATACCCATGCACAGTGGTCATCATAGCCTTCTGGATACCAAATTGCTCTTCAATGACTTTAGCTACGGGAGTAATGCAGTTGGTTGTGCAGGAGGCATTGCTGATAACAGTCTCACCCTTATAATCGCCTTCATTTACTGAGATAACATATGTAGGCATCTCTCCTTCTTTACCGGGAGCTGATAGGACCACAGCTTTTGCTCCCGCAGTAACATGCTGCCCCGCCTTATCCTTACTCGTAAAAGCACCCGTTGCTTCTATAACAACATCGACATTGAGATCTTTCCAGGGCAAGAGATTTGGATCTTTTTGTGAATAAACAGGAATTTCCTTGCCACCCACTACGAGATGACCAAGAAACGTTTTGTCCTCAGCGTTAGAGTTGGGTTTCACGTTTAGGTCAAATGGAAGAAGTCCGTAAACGCTATCGTACTTCAACAAATACATCCATCCTTTGAGGTCTGTAGAATGGCCGACATTAATGGCGACAACTTCCATCTCATCTGTATGCCACTGTAGCATGACACGGTGTGCTACTCTCCCTATTCTTCCATAACCATTAATCGCAACCCGTACCATATATTGAGTATAGACAAATTATTTCAGAGATAGCAATACTGAAAAATTATGTCAGTTTGCTGCGTTCATCTTGCGCAGATTGCTCCTTCTGATCACCTCTTGGTTCCCTAGCAGGCGGTTGCGACCGCTCCCTTCCAGGCTTTGCTGTTTTTTGCTCTCTCTTCGCCAGTTGTTTTTCTGGGGCACTCAGTTCTTTTTCCTGCTTCTCCTCTCCCCTTGACTCGTCCGACGCTCCACCTTTACCTGACTCATTACCGCTATTGCCCCGGAATTTGCTGCTTTCGTTTTCGTCTTTGAAAAGATTTGCCGGCTGTACCGGGCCATCTGTTGTAGAAGCTGCTGCGATTGTCGCAGCCATCTCAATACCGCCTTTTAAGGCTCCTTTTGTCATAGCTGTGAGGAAACCCTGCTTTTCAGTTGAGGGCGTTTCCCTCATTTTAAAATTTTCCGCACCCGGAGGGCGATATTCTTTTTCTTCAGACATAATACTTTAATATTTACATATTTTGCGTTTTATAACAAGAATTAACAACGTACTGTCATGTTTCTGTCAAAGATTCGTCCAGCAGAATAGACCGCAACATCAATACAATTAAGAAATCAAACGCGTTAGATCATATACTCCTGATGCTCTTGATACCCTTTATATTTTATGAATGATAATCTTTGGCTACGCGCACAAGAACAATTAAAAAAAGCAGCGAAACTGGGATCGTTTGACCCACTCTTTCTGGCTCACCTGCAAGAACCGGAACGAATCATCCAACTTTCCCTCCCCTTCCAGCGCGATAACAACAAAGTCGAAATTATCAAAGGCTACCGTGTACAGCATAACAATGCCCGGGGGCCATATAAAGGAGGATTGCGTTACCATTCACAGGTTTCCATGGATGAGGTAAAAGCTTTGGCCTTTTTTATGACTATTAAGAACGCAATTGTCGGAGTACCTTTCGGAGGTGGTAAGGGCGGTATCACTATTGATCCCAAAACGCTTTCCGTAGGCGAGCTGGAGCGGCTGACCCGGCTCTTTGCTCGGAGACTGGCGCCGACTATTGGTCCCACCATTGATGTCCCCGCCCCTGACGTTAATACAAATCCGATGATTATGGCTTGGATTGTTGATGAATACAAAAAATCAGCAAATGGCAAACTTCGAATAGCTAATGGCCAAAAATTGAACCCTTTGGCTGTGGTTACTGGTAAACCTTTAGATAAAGGTGGATCTTGTGGACGTACTGAGGCTACTGGTTTAGGGGGAGCTATTACTCTGGTTGAGATGATGAAGCGGTTGAAAAAGAACCCAAAGAAGATGACTGTAGCAGTACAGGGGTTTGGCAATGTCGGACGCTTTATCGCAAGGTTCCTCCAGGAAGAAGGATTTAAAATTGTTGCCCTTTCTGATTCCAAAGGCGGCATCTATGTTCCCAAAGGCATCTCAGATACAGAACAGGTACAAAAATGTAAGGAACTAAAAGGCTACCTTGCCGGCTGTTATTGCATAGGCTCTGTCTGTGACCTGACTAATAAAGAAAAAGTGGGGGGCAGAGATATCACGAATGAGGAGATCCTCACCCTCCCAGTTGATATTTTAATCCCTTCAGCGCTAGAGAATGTGATAACGAAAAAAAATGCATCTAAAATCCAAGCAAAATATATCCTGGAGATGGCAAATGGTCCTACAACGCATGAAGCAGACAGTATCCTAGAGAAGAAAAACGTCACTATTATCCCTGATGTCCTTGCCAATGCAGGAGGCGTAGCTGTCTCTTACTTCGAGTGGTACCAGAACATGAATAATGAAAAATGGACAAAAAATAAAGTTTTTAAAAAGCTGAGGACATATATGACCGAAGCAACTGACGCAATCGTTGAAATGCACAAGAAACACGTGGGCAGCAGCCTCAGGGATGCAGCGTACCTAGTAGCATTAAACAGATTGGAGGAAGCACATAATTCAAAGATGTAAGACTTAAGAAAACCCATTCTTCTTACATCTTACGTCCTACGTCTTAAGTCTGTATAATCATATGAAAGAAATGGCCAGCTCACCTACCCTACTCCAACATATTCAGGATACAAAGCCGCAGCTTGCAAGCCAATTTGAAAGGCTGCAAGACGCAACTATTACCATAGCTGATCAGGTTAAAACAGCAGGACTAGGGAATATCCTTGGCCAGGCAGGTCATCAAAACTCATTTGGAGAGGATGTTCAAAAACTTGATGAATTCTCACACAGCCTCCTGACCAATACCCTCCTCCAAGATAAGAATGTTTCCGCTGTTGTTTCTGAGGAACGGGAAGAGCCAATCTATTCAGACAACAAAGACAGCAACTATAATTTCTTCATGGATCCGCTAGACGGTTCCTCCAACATTGATACCAACTGTCCCATCGGCACTATCTTCTCTATCTACGACAAAAAAGGCGGATTATTGCAAAAAGGAAAAGATCAGATTGCCGCTGGATACGCAATGTATGGATCAAGTGTTATGTTCGTTTATTCCACAGGAAATGGTGTCAATGGATTTACCTTGGATCCCACAGAAAATCAATTCTTCCTCACCCACCCTGATATGAAAATCCCTGAAAAAGGAGATATTTATTCTATCAATGAAGGCTATGCTGATATGTATGACAAAAACGTTCATGGCTATCTTGATCATCTAAAAAAAGAACGTAAATCAAAAGGCCGTTTTGTCGGCTCCCTAGTCGCTGACGCTCATCGAACTTTCATTAAAGGAGGGATATTCCTCTACCCTGCATACGAAAAAAAACCAGAAGGCAAACTGAGACACACTCTTGAAGTAAGCCCTTTTGCCTATCTTACAGAGCAAGCGGGTGGAAAAGCACTTATAGGCAACCAAAGAGCGCTTGATGTACTCCCAACCGAGACTCACAAAGAAACACCTTTTGTTATGGGGAGCCGCGAAAACGTTGCTGTGTATGAAAGATTTCTATCTAAGCCTGATACCTCGAAAGCTAATCCGTAAACTCCTGGGAGTACATTTTACCGTAGATTCCTCCGTCTATTACTCCGATGCCGATCTTGCCGAATTTTGCATTTAGGATATTTGCTCGGTGTCCCGGACTGTTCATAAGTCCCTGCATCGCAAGATCCGTACTGGGGGCAAGTGCCAGATTCTCTCCTGCAGATAAGAATATAATATTTGCCTCCTTCATGCGGTCGAAGGGAGAAAGAGCTTCAGGAGTATAATGGGAGAAATAGCCTCTTTTGAACATGTCATCCGAATGCGCCCTCGCCACAGCTTGTAATTTCTTATCGAAAAAGACAGGAGGCAAACCATTCTGTGCCCGCTGTGTATTCACCATCTTGAACATTTGCTGTTCCGCCTGAGCATCAGGAGTCCCCTTCTCCACCTTAAAATGAAGACTGATTGTCTCATCACTTTTAGGCTCAACTGTGAGGAAATTCATCGTATCATTTAACGCTCCTCCAAAAATGTCATTCAGTTTATTCTCAAAAAAAGATGTGTTAGCGACAAGTTTCTCCCCTATCTTTGATCCTGTGACCAATTGCTTGACGAGGGGTGATGATGGAAGCGAGACAATTACCGTCAGAAGGAACGACAAAAAAATAAAAGCCGAGATCATCCCCGGTACAATACCGAACCAGTGGTCTACTTTTTTAAACCAAAGAGAAATTGGATGTACAGCAGGTAAACGCGGCAAATGTCTGGCTATCCGACGGAACAGAATGCTGAATATAATCTCGCAGACAAACGCAATCAGGAAGAATGACACAGCTTTCGATACCCCGATGGGCAAAGAGAAAAAAGTCATCAAGAACTGAGCCAGGAAATTATAGAACTTAAGGGCAAGTGTAAATGCAAAAACAAAGCTGAAGAGATCAAATAAAGCAATAAAAAATCCCACAGCATACCCTTCGTGAATATAAAACAAAATTACGAGAAGAATAATGACATCAAAAAGACTAAACCCTGAGAACTGAGGAAGCTGAGAAAGTACCGCATTAATATCCATAGTCTACGTTTATTATACTCACAATCTCAGTTATAATGCACTCTCTGACAGCTTTCAATTTGAAATTTACTATTTGAAATTTCAGAAGTGTCTATGCTGGACAAGTTCTGCTAAAATGTACTCATGAATACTACTAAGCATTATGCTAAGGTTGTTAAAAAAGCGAAACACTTTTCTCTTAAAAAACCTCTTCTTTTTTTATTGTGTACCATATTTATTATCTTCATAGGTCTTGGATTCTTTTATTACTTTTTCTTAAGAGACCTCCCTTCGCCCACAAACCTTACAAAAACAACGGCTTCCTACTCAACGCATATCTATGACCGGCATGGGAAATTACTCTACAACCTCTACTCTGACCGCAATCAAACTTTTGTGCCTCTCTCTAAGATGCCAAAATATCTTCAGCATGCAACAATCGCCATTGAGGATAAAGATTTTTACCGCCATGGAGCTGTCGACCTGAGGGGTATTGCCAGAGCTGCCTATTCAATCTATTCGAAAAAACAGCTGCAAGGAGGATCAACACTCACTCAGCAGCTAATAAAAAGTAGTCTACTCACTCCCGAGCGAACCATCACAAGAAAAATTAAAGAAGTAGTCCTCGCCTTTGTCGCAGAAGTTATGTATACAAAAAATGAAATCCTTGAAATGTACCTCAATCAAGTTCCCTATGGTGGAACAGCATATGGAGCAGAAGCTGCTTCAGAGACATATTTTGGCAAACATGTTGAAAACCTTACCCTTGCGGAAAGCGCGTATCTAGCAGGACTTCCCCAGGAACCAAGCACATTTTCACCATACGGTTCACGTCCTGAGCTAGGAAAAAAACGTCAGGAAGAGGTAATCAGGAAGATGCATGAGCAAAAATTCATAACTAAAGAGGAACGGGATAAAGCGCTTGTTCAACAACTCCATTTTGAAAAGATTGCAAACCCGATTAAAGCTCCCCACTTTGTCTTTTATGTTAAGGACATACTAAGTAAAAAATATGGTCCTGAAATCGTTGAACGTGGAGGATTAGAAGTATATACAAGTCTGGACCTTGATATTCAAGAGGCTGCGCAGAAAATAGTCGCAGAAGAAGTTGCCAGACTTGAAGCTAACCATGTCGGAAATGGAGGTTCCATAATCACCCGCCCAGGTACAGGAGAAATCCTGGCAATGGTAGGAAGCAAAGATTACTTTGACGCCAAACATGGCAATGTTAATACAACCATTGCGCTTCTTCAACCAGGATCGTCCATCAAGCCACTTAATTATGCTGTGGGGCTAGCATCAGGATATTCAGCAGCAACTCCATTTATTGATCAGGCAGTGTGCTTCCCTGACCCATCTACCGGCAAACCTTATTGTCCAAAAAATTATGACGGGAAGTTCCATGGTGTTGTCTCTATGAGAACATCACTTGGAAATTCATTTAATATCCCAGCTGTTCAGATGTTGAAGATGAACGGACTTGAGAACTTCATTGCCACCGCGTCAGCTATGGGTATAACAACATTTAAAGACCCAAGCCGATATGGACTCTCCCTTACTCTGGGTGGAGGTGAGGTAACTATGCTTGATATGGCAACGGCATATGGCGTCTTTGCTAATCAGGGATACAGAATAGATCCCCACCCCATCTTAAAAATTGTCGATCGAAATGGTAAAGTGATTGAAGAATATTCACCACCAAAAAGCCCTATCTTTGGAAAGAAGGTTCTTCCTTCTGAAGTGGCCTTTATTATCTCTGATATTCTTGCCGACAATAATGCAAGAACCCAGGCATTTGGCCCTAGTTCAGAACTGAAAATAAACAAACAACATGTCTCAGTCAAAACAGGTACGACAAATGACTACAGGGACAACTGGACCATCGGATATACCCCATCATACCTTGTAGCCGTATGGGTAGGAAATAATGATCATACACCTATGTACGGTGTCCAATCAGGTGTTACGGGGGCTGCTCCAATCTGGCATGACATCATGGAGCATCTTCTCAAAGGAAAAAAACCTGAAATACCTCAAAAGCCACCGAACGTCGTAGGTAAACACGTCTGTCTGGGACAGCTCTCTGAACACACTAATGCAAGTTGTCCCTTTGAATACTTTATCAAAGGCATCCCTGAAAAAGGAGCTAAGATGACAAAAGAGAAAGTATGGGTAGATAAAGGAACACAGGAGTTGGGTAAACCCGGACAGACCGAAAATGTCGAATTAAAGGAACAAACAATGATGATCGACGCATTGGGTAATAGATATTGTATTACCTGCGCCCACCCCTCACCTACGGCAAAGCCGTAGGTAAATTCGAATATCGAAATCCGAAGCTCGAAACAAATACAAATTTTCAAAACAAAAAACGTTTTTGAAATTTTAGACATTAGAATTTTGAATTTGTTTCGGATTTCGTGCTTCGGATTTCGGATTTGTTTTTGATACTCTTAATCCTAGTTGACGCCGAAAATGAGCTAGAATATGATAGAGGTATGCAGGGCGGGTATAACAGGGAATCGGGCAGAAAAACGCTCCTATTCGTCGGCATTTTAATCACACTTGTGGTTGTATTTTCGATCCTTTCTCTGATGATGCTAGGGAAATCCAACACCTAACATTTGACATTTAACAGTTGACTACAAAGAACAATGCTTTCTCGTCAATTGTAAATTGTTAATTGTAAATTGTTAAACCCTATGCGTGCCCTGCTCAGAGTTATTCTTCTTTTCTTTTTTGCGCTTATTGGCGTCGAAAAAATAGTCCGTTTTTTTTCTTCTCCAGCAATTATTTTACATAAAAAAATAAAGCGCCGAATCTCCCCTTCTCTAAAAGAATTCAGACGTAAATATCACATGAAAAAATACGCCAGAATAAAATTCTTTGTTTTCGGTACCACATTCTCTCTCTTCTTTATTTTCCTTCCTATGGTTCTCTTTCTCTTTCTTAAAGACTTGCCAAATCCTAGAGGGCTAACGCCTACACAAGCTCCTCAAACAACAAAAATTTTCGATAGAAACGGTATTGTCTTGGGTGAAATATATGGAGAACAAAATAGGACCCTCATCTCTCTCTCTGATGTTCCTAAACATCTTCAAGAAGCGACAATTGCTATTGAAGATAAAAACTTTTACATCCATCCCGGCTTTGATTTACAAGGAATCTTTCGTGCATTACGACAGAACTTGGCTGGTAAACCAATCCAGGGAGGATCCACTATTACTCAGCAACTGATCAAGTCCTCTCTTTTAACACCTGAAAAAAGCTTTTCAAGAAAGTTCAAGGAGGTACTGCTCGCTTTTTGGGCTGAACGAATATACAGCAAAAAACAAATTCTTGAAATGTACTTTAACCAAGTCCCCTACGGCGGTATGGCATGGGGAATTGAAGCCGCTTCGGAAATATACTTTAACAAGCCGGTCAAGAAACTTTCTCTCGCTGAAAGCGCATTTCTTGCAGGACTGACTTCTGCCCCAAGCATATATTCCCCGTATGGAAATCATTCCGGTCTATGGAAAAAACGGCAGACAGAGGTCATTAACCGTATGGTAGCACTCAAATATATTTCTAAAGAACAAGCAGATAAGGCTCTTAAAGAAAACCTGGTTTTTGAGATTCAGCCACGATCTATCCATGCTCCGCATTTTGCAAACTACATAACCGACCTACTTATCGAAAAATACGGACTGGTCATGGTGGAAAAAGGTGGCCTCCAAGTTAAAACCACACTTGATGTGAAAATCCAAAATATGGCGGAAAAAATCGTCAAAGAAGAAGTTAAAAAATCCGCATCTCTGAACCTGAGCAACGGAGCAGTTGTCGTCACGGATCCTAAAAATGGAGATATCCTCGCTATGGTCGGCAGTCATGACTTCAATGATCCAAATGGTGGCAATGTTAATCTTGCTACTTCATTACGGCAACCAGGGTCCTCTATCAAAGTCATCACTTACAGTACTGCACTGGAACAAGGATTTACTGCCGCCTCACTCCTGGATGATTCACCAGTCAGCTTCCCAAGTGAGAGCGGCGCGTACTCCCCTGTTAATTATGATGGGAACTACCATGGGCGGGTACCATTGCGCATAGCACTTGCCAACTCATACAATATCACTGCAGTAAATCTACTTAACCAGACAGGTGTTCCTGCCATGGTGTCACTCGCAAAAGCCATGGGTATTAGTACCTGGGGAGAAGCCAGCGAATACGGCTTATCTCTTACTCTAGGTGCAGCAGAAGCTACTATGCTTGATCTGGCAGAGGTGTATGGCACTCTTGCCAACAAAGGAATCAAACAAGACATTAACCCACTTTTAAAAGTCGCGGATGCCAAAGGTAACGTCTTTGAAGAGAAAACTATTGAGCAAGGAAAACGGGTGCTGAAGGAAAGTACTGCTTTTATCCTGTCTGATATTTTGGCTGATAACCAAGCGCGATCATCAGCATTTGGGCCTAGTTCACCACTTCTTATTGAGGGCCACACGGTCTCGGTCAAAACAGGAACATCAGATGAAAAACGGGACAATTGGACCAATGGATACACAGACAAATATGTAGTAATTACCTGGGTCGGCAACAATAATAATGAACCTATGGATCCCAATCTTGCTTCAGGCATCACGGGCGCTGCTCCTATCTGGCACGGCATTATGTCCGAACTTCTGAAGAAAAATCCTGAACAAAAACCTCAACCACCCAAAGATGTAGTACAAAGCATTTGCTCAGGTAAACCTGAATATTTTGTAAAAGGTACAGAAAACATCTCGGATTGCATACCCCTATCTACTTATTCATCTCGATGAATAAGTAGATATCCAATGTCAAATTTCAAATATCCAATTTCCAATAACAAAAGAGTCCCCTCTCTTTTAGAGAGGGTTAGGGTGAGGGTTTTTACACAGCCCCAGCCTTGACTTTAATCCTATAATTTTATATAATACTCTAGGGTATAAACAAAGCTCGCCATATGCGGCGAAGGGAGTTTCTACTTCATCATTGCTCATTCTTAATCAGAGAGGAAGACCATGAGTTTTCATTTCCATAAGTGGTCAGGCTGGTATTACCAGTCTGAGGATCTCAAGAATGAAAGGTATTACTTGCTGGAAAAGTCCGGTAGCCATTCACATGACCAAATTGTGTGGAAAGAACGAGTGTGCACAAGGGAGAACTGCACTGCAGTTCAAATGAAAGATAAGCACACTGATCCTGCAAGTCATTGCTGAGTAAGAAAGGGCAACATTTAGGGCATTAGAGATTTGATTTTTTACCCCGTCTGGGGTGTTTCGGCTAACGCCGTTACAATCATTTCTCTAGTGCCCTTTTACTTTCTTATACGTCATTGAGAGGAGTGAGGAACGAACGACGAAGCAATCTCGTCCAAACCAGATTGCCGCGCTTATTCTTCGCTCGCAATGACGATTAAGCTGTAGGATTCAGTTCTTCTAACAATTTGAGGAGGAGTGTGTATTGCTCTTGTGGGGTACCAACGTTGTGAAGGAAACTTGTGGCGACGAAACGGGTAGCTCCGGCTGCTGCCGGTATCTGAATTGTCTCATCATTGATACCACCATCTACTTCTATCGGGAGATAAAGATGCTTCTCGCGTACCTCCTTTACCTTTTGCATTACGGTTTCCTGAAACTGCTGGCCTGAATGTCCTGTCTGCACACTCATGATCAGCAACGCGTCCAGATCCTCAAGATTGACCTTGATAGCATCCAATGGAGTGTCCAGATCAATGGCCAATGCTACTTCACCGAGAAGCTGCGCTTGTGCTACAAATTCAGCCTGATCAGGCATCTTTTCTACATGTCCGATAAACCGATGAAATCCTGCCGCAGCCCATGGCTTCAGATATTTGATGGGATCATCCACCATCATATGCAATTCAAATTTAACACCAGTATCTACTCCGGGTGCAATTTTTGCATATTTCGCAAATGGAGCCGGGTCAGCAAATGTATGATTATGCCGGAATTTCCCGTCAATCAAATCAACATGGATCGTCTTTGCAAACGGCAGAACAGCCTCGATCTTCTTCTCGACCGCTTCCCAATCTTTCTCTAATACACCAGGAATTACTTCGTACATATGAGTATCAAATGTCCAATATCTAATATCCAATTTCCAACGATTTTTTTCGTCATTTGATATTTGACATTAAATATTGTATTTTTGGATTATTTTAAGGTCCCCATCACTTCTTCTACCATCCTTATCTTCTCTATTCTTCTTACATGGCGGGGTTCGCTTGAAAATCTTGAATCTAAAAAGATTTTGACTGCTTGCTTGGCTTCCTCTTCCTGCAAGAACCGCCCACTCAAAGCCAACATATTTGAATCATTATGTCTTCTGGTAACTCGGAGCATCTCATACGGATCCTGACTTGTTGTTCCATTCACGTCTGTAGTGCCATGTGGAACAGCAGGAGCATAGAATAATGCACAACGGATCCCTCGTATCTTGTTCGCGACCATTGCTTCACCTTGCCCTGTACCACCTAGGACAATCCCCAAACTTCCAGGGTTATTTCTCACTTTATTCGCCGCTTTACTCACAAAATCAGGGTAGTCATCATTTGCTTCAAACACAGCAGCACCACAATCCTCAACATCAAACCCACCTTGCTGCAAGAAAAGCTTGATCTTCTCCTTCAATTCAAAACCAGCATGATCAGTACCTAAATAAACCTTCATAGTTTAAGACTTAAGATATAAGACTTAGGACTAAGACTAAAAATCGTTCTTCTTACGTCTTACGTCTTGAGTCTTACGTCTATTTATTTCCCTACTATCACTTCCGCGTCTGTGTCTATTGTATCATCTACTTTCGTAGTAATAATAACTTTTGAATCATTTTCTGCCAAATCTTTTTTTATAAGAGGAAGATACTCACTCTTGCCTTTTTTTATATTAATGGTTACTCCTGTATAGTCAAAATCATCCGCATTATCTACCTTGGAGACATCATAACCCAGACTGTTCAAATGGGAAGATGTTCCCTTAGCAGCGCCAGCAATACCACTCCCATTAAGGACAGCAATCTGCAATTTGCTCCTATCTAATTCCTCTTCAACAGGTGTCACTTCTCCTGACGCGGAGGCACTCAAAGTTGGTGAAATTACGACTGTTGGTTTAGTAGAATTTGATTCAGGTTCTGTACTTGTCCCCTTCTTCATTACTCCAAAATAGTAATATCCTCCCCCACCCAGCAAAGCAAGTACAACGATAATCACAACCAGCAGAAGAGGGTTAAACTTGGGGGATGATTTTTGTACATACGCAGGAAATTGTTGGAATTGATTTTCTTCTTGCATAAAGGTCTTTATTTAGCAACTAAATACTAGCATAACAATTACCAATTAACAATTAACCCTTCGTTACCCTTAACCATTTACCTTTAACACTTAATGTAAAAGTTAGCTGTCAATTGTTAATTGTCAAATGTTATAATGGGGTATGCCCATCAAAAAAATTTTCCTGATTGCAAGCATTTTTTTATTGCTTATTTCACCAGTATTACCAGTAAAGGTAGCTTTTTCAATTGACACCTCACAAGGCGCACTTGATGATATTAACAAAGAGCTTGCCTCCCTCAATGAAGCTCTTGATAAATCTATTACCTCCACTAAACCATTGCAATCACAGTTGGATAGCATGCAAAAACAAATTTCATCTATCAAGCAACAGGTTTCCGGAGTTGAAGACGCTATGGCGCTTAAAAGAAAGGAGATAGATCATGGATATAAAGACTTTGAAGAAAAACAAAAAACCATTTCTATCACTATCCGCGATTATTATATAAAGAGCTATTATGACTCTCCCTTACTCACATTCTTTTCTCAGGCAACTGCATCAGATATTACGCAAGCACTTGCTTATCAACGGGCAAGAACCCAACAGGACAGATCAATTATCACAAATCTTGCACTGTCTATTACTGATCTTGAGGCAAAAAAAGCCCGCCTTGAAGAAGAGGAGAAATGGCTAAAGGCAACCAAAGCAGATCTTGACAAAAAATCTGCCAAGCTAGATGAGGTGGTCAAAGGAGCCCTCGCCTATCAAAAAGAAGTCTCTTCCAAAATTATTGATCTCTCCGCAAAACAGCAGGAAATAATAAACGCCAGAAGCGGCGGCTCGACCTTTACTATTGGCGGTGGAGAACTTGCTGATGAATATCTTTCATCCAAACAAGGCTTTCAGGAATCGGCGCCAGGTGGCTATTTTTCTATTTTCTCCTTCGGTGGGTACACACACCGCAAAGGAATGAGCCAATATGGCGCACGTGGAAGAGCCCAATCAGGGCAAAATGCAGCAACGATATTGAAGGCTTATTATGGCAAAGAACCCGTGAGTAAAGATACAGGAGGCACTATAAAAGTCGCAGGCTTCGGCGAGATTGACTTCGAGACTACCTATCTTTATGGGATTGCAGAAATGCCTTCTACTTGGCCTGCAGAAGCACTCAAAGCTCAGGCTGTGGCAGCAAGAACCTATGCATACCGGTATAAACAAGAAGGGAAAGAGATATGCACTACAGAATCATGTCAAGTCTTCAATAAAAGCAAATCAGACAATGCCCCACAAGCTTGGAAAGATGCAGTCGACCAAACAAAAGGACAAGTTTTAGAAGACGTTGTCACTTATTATGCCTCAACACATGGAGGCTACGCCTCACCTATCGGTTGGGACACAACCGACGGATCCGGTGGAAATCTGGATAAATTTTATGAAAAACTGGGAGGGTCCCCATGGCTCTATAAAGCTTGGTGGAGAAAAGGATATAGCAATAGCAGTGACACCTGCGGCAGAGCAAACCCTTGGCTGTCTCCACAGGAAATGGCAGACATTGTAAACGCAGCCATTGCTCTGAAAACTCCCGGCATTGATACATCCAGGATTACACCTCTAACAACCTCCTGCTGGGGAGGAAATCCGTATAGCATGGATGAACTCCGCAACATGGTAGCCGGAAAAGGAGGGATCAGCTCCGCTACCAGCGTTTCCGTCTCGCAAGGGAATGGAACAACCAACAGTGTTACCATCAATGGTGTAACCTTAAGCGGCGCTGAATTCCGTGATGCTGTCACAGTCCGCGCACCAGGCTACATCAGAATTCCACAAGGAGAACCCTTTAAAGGCGGCTGGACATTTTTTAATGTAGAACGGAAGTAATGCGAATATTTACAAATTTACCGATATATAATTTGTAGAATTTGTAGTCAAATTCGTAGAGTAATTCGCGATAATTCGCATCTTGTGTATGCCTGATATTTTTATAGGAGAAAAAACAGATGAAAAGACAGAAGAACCAAAAGCGGAAAGGCCGTCTCACGACCATGATGCAATTAGATCTGTGGAAGAAATGCTTCACAAAAAACAACAGTCACTTGGACAATTTTCCTCCTACTGCATTAGACCCAAAGGTATAACCTTTGCCAATCAGGAACCCGATGAGATCATACTACTTTTCCTCCGCAGGCATTTTTTTACCAACATCCCTTGGATTTTGACAGCACTTTTCCTAATTGCTCTCCCCCTATTCTTCTTCGCCCTTTCATTTTTTATTAATTTTGCAATCTTCCCGCTCCCTACAAACGTTGTTGCTGTTCTCACAGCATTTTATTACCTTACCATATTTGGTTATGTACTTAGCAATTTCCTTTCTTGGTTTTATAATATTGGAATGGTGACACAAAAGAGGATCATCGATTTAGACTCTTCTAGTATCCTCTCCCACAACATAGCAACCTCAGCAATAAATGAACTTATTGAGGTGAAGTTTACGCAAGGAGGATTTTTTCAAAGCCTTTTTCATTATGGAGACATCCATATCCAGACAGAAGCTGTCCATGCCAATTTTGAGTTTATCGCAGCACCAAATCCGACAGAAGCTACTGACATTATTAGCGACCTGAGAGTCGCGAACAAAAGTAAGAAATATGGAGTTTCCTAGTGCTAATATTAATGATTTTGTGCTGCAAGAAGCAGGTCCCCTTCTTCTGAAGATACCTCTTCTGCTGCTTATTTTTCTCTATATGCTTTTTCTTTTTATCGCACTCAGCCGGATAAAGGCATTTGACCGGGTCGTTCATATTTCAGCATCCAATGCATCACGCAACCTGCGGCTGTTCACGCAAATACAATTTGTATTAACCATATCGCTTTTTATTATCACTCTTGTTATAGTATAAGTATGGACAGTAAATATGCAGCCCAGATAATGCTCATCATTGGTGTAGCACTTATCGGAGCTCTGATTTTCTTTGTGGTTATCTTTCTGAGATAACCCGTCAGTATCGCTTTTTTCTACAACACTTGTTATAGTATAGGTAATGTCCGACCCGTTAGTGCAGTCTGCAAAACCAAGCCTCGCCTATGCAAAATTGGTGGCAACACCGACAGACACATCATGGTCTCAAGCGTATAACGCTGGTAGTCTTTTTGCCTGCCTTTCACTCACAAAAAAACCTGCCATACAAGATGAAGCGCTTGATATAGATACTGCTGCTGCAGATACTGACCCCATCTCACTCCATGCTGTCGGGAAAAACCTGCTTAATATACTTGAATCAGAATTCTTTACCCTTGAAGAAAAGAACATCGATACTGTTAAAAAAGCCATCATAACAAGCATTGATCATGCACCCTCTACAGTTTCAGTCAATCTCTCTCTCGCCCTTTTTAAGGATGCTGTCCTAACTGTCTTTATCGCGGGGGAAGGAAAAATACTTATGAAACGTAAAGAGCATATTGGAACCTTACTCGAGAGTACTGGAGAGGCAAAACAAGTCTTGTCCGCATCAGGTTTACTTAGCAATAATGATACTATTGTTCTTGAAACTGGACAATTTGCGCATGATATAACAGATGAAACACTTACGTCAGCGCTTGACCTTGCTTTACCCAATGATATTGCTGAAGCACTTTCTCCCCAAATCCACAAACAAGATGACGGTGGACAAGCAGCCATCATTGTCGTCTACCATGGGATAACTCATGAAGTCGATACAGAAACCGAAACTCTCGCGGAGGCAATAGCGGAGGAAGAAAAGGAGGAGGAGGAACTAGATAAGCTCTATGAACCTGAAGACCAGGATCCTTTTCAAGCACCAGAGGTGTCAAAAAGTCATTCGCCCACATTGCCACATATACAATTTCCAAAAGTTGCTTTCCCCCATCTCTCCCATAAAAGAAAGCTTTTTCTGAGTGTTGCTATTCTTCTTCTTGGGCTTCTCATATCGAGCATCTACTTCACCCGCCAAAAAAGCATTGACAGCAAACAGGAACAACTCTTTTCTACCATCTATGAACCTGCTAAGAAAAGCTATGAAGAAGGAATTGCACTTAAAAGTCTTAATGCGTCACTCAGCCGGGATGATTTCCTTAAAGCTGAAAAATTGCTCAAGGATAATATGGATGAATTTACTGACGAATCAAGCGAAAAGAAACAATTAACTGAGCTGCTTACAAAGGTTGAAGCAGAATTAAAGCAACCAAAAGAAGAAACCAACGCTGATAGGAAAGATCTGAAAATAGCGATCCTCAATGGCAGCGGGGTACCAGGCGCTGCCAAAGGAACATCATCTCATTTGGAGGAGCTTGGGTATGTCATTACAAAAGTAGATAATGCTGATGGATTTGAATATAAAGGACTTACGGTTAAGATAAAAAAGGATAAAAACGATGAGTATCTTCCCCTCTTAAAAAAAGATCTGGCAGAAAACTCCAAGGCTGAGATAACCACAAAAGTGGATGATACGATAGAAACAGACGCGGAAGTCATCGTTGGGAAATAAATAGACGTAAGACTCAAGACATAAGACGTAAGAAGACGGGTTTTTTAGTCTTAAGTCTTACGATAGATAACCACCAACCCATCCCGATATACCTCTTCCATTCCCATCCTCTTCAATTGGCTTCGTAACGCTGGTTTATTAACTAAATGAAGAGGGGATATTTTTCTAAAAATGATTGCCAAACTCTCAGGGTCTTCCTCCGTTAGAAGCACGATCGTATCAATATGGTATTTCTTCATTATTCCCTCTATGTCCGAATTACCGCTCATCACTGCTTCATATTCGACAAAAGCATTCTCACTCTCCATCTTTGGTGCATCTTTCCATCGCCATCTTGGCATACGGCCATCAATAAATACTTTTTTCTCAGGATACTGCCAGATAAGATAGCCACCCAGACCATACTCATTAAATACGTTTCCTTTTGACGGATTGGCTTTGAGAAATGCCACAGCTTGCTCAGGAGAACGGGAAAGATGAGAGAATCTTGCCTGTGGAAGCATCAGTAAGAAATCGATACTGATCATGGCTACTACTCCTATAATGAATACTTTATACACAACAGCAAAGCGTTCTTTTCCATGTTTGTAGTCAACTACCTCCTCATACAAATATTCCAATCCCTGGATCGTCATAGGTAAAGCCACTAATAACCAGAACGGAACATGCCTACCACTGGACATAGCCATTAGCAGAGTAGCCCCATATAGTGTTAAATTGATGGGTCGAAACTGTTTACGATATTTCCAAACAAGTGGAACAGACACGCAAAGAAGCACAAAGAATGGAAGATTGAATAAAAACAACGCCGGCAACCATTCCTGGATCGCCCATTTGAGTGTTGGATCAGACAACTGCATCCAAACCTCCCACCAGACCCGAGCACCGTAGGGGTTGATTATTGTGACTACTAAACATAAAGCCACAATAACCAAATCCGAAATCCGAATATCGAAATTCGAAACAATACCAAAATTCAAATTCTTCAAATTCAAAACCGCGTCAAACGCGGCTCGTGCATTTTTGTATTTTTTATTTTGAACTTTATTATTTGCTTCGAATTTCGGATTTCGTGCTTCGGATTTCCCTTGGAAACCTCTAAAAAATGCCGCTAAGGCAATGACTAGAACTCCAAGTGGAAAACTTCCATGCAGGTTGGTCCAAAGAAGAATGAGCAGTGGCAAGAACCATTTAAACCTCTTCCACAACTTCTCCTGAAACACAACGAAGAGAAGTAAAGAAAAGAATACCCATGAAAATATCTGCGGCCTAATACCCAGATACGGCATAAAGGAGATTGCAGCAAGCAGAAAAGGCAGAAGACGCCATTTGGGATGAGAAAACAAAAAGGGAATGCCAACTGCAATTAGCGTTAACGCTGCAAAGAATATAGACATGCCGCCTAAGCCAATAGATGAATATAAGAAGCTAAAAAGCACATTCGTCAGCCACTCATGGTCAACAAAAGGATATGATGGCATCGTATAAGACAGAGGATCACCATGTGGAATCCCTTTGGATAGAATTATCTCCCCCATCCGCAAATGCCAGCCAAAATCAGGATCCAAAAAACTCCTCGCCTTAATCCAATAATTCACAGCAATAAAAAGAAGAACTAGCGCAACCATTGTTTTATTGTACAATAAACCTTTCCTTGTCATCCCCGACTTGCCTCGCCCTCGGAGCCTCTGGCGAAGTGGGGATCCGGGATCCAGGAACTTTGAAAAGTGGGCCAACATTTGGGATGTCACAGAGCCAACAAAAAACCCGCGCGTGGCGGGTTTTTTAATTGTGGAGATGTCGGTTGTGAACCGAGTCCGAGTAAAAGTTTCTTAAAACGTCTACAAGCTTAGCCAATTATTATTGTTTCGCTTTGCCGTTTCCAATTGGCAGGAGTGACAAAGTATAGGTTTGTAAGTACAAATAAAAAGCCAAACCGTCTTTTTATCCGTTCCCTCAACTGTTTTTATGCCCATTTGGTCCCGTTGAAGAAAGACCCTATGGACAGGATTAAAACTTAAGCAGCGAGTGCAAAAGCTTGTTGTCCCACGTTGCCGCCCATAAGGGAAGCGAGCTCAGCGCGAATTGCTTCGGCCTCTGCCTTTAACGCGTCAATGCGTTTATTAGCATTTATTTTTTGATCCAGTTTAACGGCTCCTGAATCATCGCCGGCTTGCAGTTGTTAAGGTGCTAATCTCGTCGAATCAATTCATCCCCCTTCGCTCTTCGAGCTTCGGAGGACAAGCCCCCTTTTACTCGAGAAACTAAGGCGAATTTTGATCCTTAGCGTTTCCCTCTCATTGCTTCATCTATGTCTCTATTGAGTTGCTCTTTCTTCAAACTTTCCTTTTTCTCAAACTTCTTTTTAGGTTTTCCGAAAGCCAACTCTACCTTGATGAGATTATGTGTAGTATACAGGGAAACAGGCACGATTGTCAAGTTTGCCCCATCAGTTTTACCCTTAATTGCCAATAATTCTTTCTTATGCAGCAGCAGCTTTCTGGTGCGTTTTGGATCATAACCATCAGGTCTGGCGTATTCATAGGGAAGGATATTTGCGTTAAGCAAATACGCTTCTGAGCCAATTACTTTTACAAAACTGCCAGTCAAATCGGCATGGCCGCCCTTAACTGCCTTTACCTCTGCCCCCAAAAGGTTAATTCCAGCCTCAAGTTTCTCATGCAATATATAATCATATGATGCTCTACGGTTAACTATCTTCATATTTCGATATACTCAATATGATCCTGAGCTTGTCGAAGGATCATAGCTTCATGATAGTGGAAACATGCCTAAATGTAAACTCTAAGCAAATATGATGTGTTAGGAGTG
>CAMPGJ010000003.1 GCA_946885425.1 uncultured bacterium | reverse complement strand
ACCTACGTCAAAAATTACGATCAGCTTGCTACCAATGATAACCGTAAGGTTGTCCTTGATCTTATCGAAACAGCGTACGCTTCTATCTCCCCCGTTGAAGTATTTAAAAAAGATTTTTCACTTACTGACAAGGTACTTAAAATCAAAGACAAAACATTTGATCTCAACAATTTTGAGCGAGTTTATCTTATCGGATTTGGTAAAGGATCTGCGGGCAACTGTAAAATACTTGAGGAAAAACTTGGTGATCTTCTCACTGAAGGTTTTGATATTGACGTCGTAGAAGATCCAACATTTGCCAAAATTAAATACACCAAAGGAACTCACCCACTCCCATCGCAAGAAAACTTTGACTTCGCAAAAAATATAACGGATAGATTTAGCAGCCTCACTGAAAAAGACCTCGTATTAATAGTTACTTGCGGCGGGGGTTCTGTACTATTTGAAGTGCCGCATGTCTTTACTCTGGATCAAATGATTGAAGTCAATAAAGCGCTTCTCCACTGTGGAGCAAATATCACAGAAATGAATGCTATCAGGAAACACCTTTCAAAAGTTAAAGGTGGAGGTCTAGCAAAGATACTCTACCCGGCAACCGTAGCTAACCTTATTTTTTCAGACGTTCCTGGAAATGACCTCTCCGTCATCGCATCTGCTCCCCTCGTTAAAGATACGACGACGAATAAGATAGCCACAAATATTTATGAAAAATATAAATTAAATCAATTTATTCTGGAGCAAAGTGCTAACGAAGCGATAGAATCCCATCAGGAAACAAAACAAGTAGATCCTATCGCTTCGCTCCAGGATAACAAAAAACCGTTCTTCACACCAGCTGATTTTGTCGAGACTCCGAAAGAAGAAAAATACTTTGCAAAAGTATCAAATATTTTAATGCTCAGCAATCTCACGGCTCTTAATGCCATGGAAAAAAAAGCCAGGTCTCTGGGATATGAGGTATATCTGATGACAGACAGGCTTCAGGGCGATACTCGGACAATGGGTGAGAAATTAATCAATGAGACTCCAAACGGACATATCCTTATTGCCGGAGGAGAAACAACAATGAAAGTAACCGGCACCGGCAAGGGAGGACGTAACCAAGCGCTTGCAGTCAGTTCTCTTCCACATATCAAGGGAGATACAGTCATGGCAAGCTTCGGTTCAGACGGCTGGGATTTCTTTGAACTCGCTGGAGGAATCGTCGACCAAGAAACAATCAAAAAAGCAAAAGACCTTAACATAGATGCAAAGAAACTCCTCGCTAACGACGACAGCTACACCTTTCTAGAAAAAGTCGGCGATGGCATACTCACAGGAAAACAGGATTCAAATGTATCGGACCTTTTTATTGTGCTGAGAAAACAATAAAAAGGATTTTCCATTGTCCATTTGCCATTTTCCATTGAATAGAACAATTTATAAATTGGTGAATTGAAAATAAATGGAAAATGGAACCTGGAAAATGGAAAATAAGTAACCCTATGCAAGATCTATTCGACGATAAATTACGAGAACTGGTAGACAAGGCAAATGTAGCTCGCAAACTTCTCATAGAAACTTTGTTAGAAGCAGGTTCTGGGCATTCCGCTGGGCCCTTGGGCATGGCTGATATCTTCACCGCATTTTATTTTCATATCCTCAATCATGATCCTAAAAATCCTGAATGGGAAGATCGAGATAGGCTTATCCTCTCAAATGGACATATCTGTCCTATCCGCTATGTCTCGATGGCCCAAGCCGGATATTTCCCTATTGAAGAATTAAAAACTCTAAGAAAAATAAATTCCCGTCTTCAAGGACATCCGCACCGTACCGCCCTTCCTGGTCTTGAGACGACTTCCGGACCACTGGGTGAAGGACTTTCACAAGGTATTGGTATTGCTCTGGCAGCCAAAATGGATAATAAAAAATATTATACGTATGTCATAACGGGAGACGGCGAGCTAAACGAAGGAAATATTTGGGAGGCTCTAATGTTTGCCGGAAAAATAAAGCTGAATAACCTTACATTAGTAATAGACCGGAATAACATCCAAATTGATGGCTACACAGAAGATGTCATGCCTCTGGAATGGCTAAAAAAGAAATTGGAAGCGTTCAACTGGGAGGTGCTTGAAGTTGATGGGCATAACATCAGGATGTTCGTCGACGCAATCCATGAGGCAAATGCTATTTATGAAAAACCTACAGCAATCATCGCGCATACAATCCCCGGTAAAGGCGTCGATTTCATGGAGAAAGATTTCCATTGGCACGGCAAGCCACCGAATAAAGAAGAAGCAAAACTGGCATTGCATGAATTGAGAACGCTTGGGGGGAAAATAAAAAGTGAACACGAGGCGTAGATTTTCCATTGTCCATTTGCCATTTTCCATTGAATGGGAAATTTATAAATTGGTGAATTGAAAATAAATGGAAAATGGAACCTGGAAAATGGAAAATAAGAAGAAATTATGTTAAACCCAACTTTAAAACTTAATCCCAAGCTCTTCGATGAGGATGTTGAGCAATCACCTACACGCGCAGGATTTGGCCAGGGGCTACTCTCCCTGGGTGAGACAAATCCTAATGTAGTTGGTATCTCCGCAGATCTAACCGAGTCAACACATATGCATTTTTTTGCTGAAAAATATCCTGAAAGATATTTTGAAATTGGCATTGGCGAACAGAATATGGCAGCAGTAGCAGCAGGATTAGGTGTAACAGGAAAAATACCCTTTATCTCGTCATATGCCACCTTCTCCCCCGGCAAGAATTGGGAGACGATCAGGACGACAATTGTCTATAACCATTCCAATGTAAAAATTGCCGGGCATCATGCTGGTGTCATGACTGGACCGGATGGCGCCACTCATCAGGCAACCGAAGATATAGCTATTACCCGCTGCTGGCCGGATATTGAAATTTATGTCCCGTGCGATGCAATAGAAGGCAAAAAAGCAACTATCGCTGCAGCGGCAACTGATATGCCTGTTTACCTTCGCTATACCCGGGATAAAACCCCAGTAATCACTACTGAAGAGACACCATTTGAACCAGGTAAATTGCAGGAATTTTGGGTGACCGACAACCCGCAAGCAACTATTTTTGCTACAGGATACATGCTCTACTACGCGCTTGTAGCAGCAAAAGAATTGGAAGAAGAAGGTTTTCCAATTCTTGTAGTAAATGCTTCTACCATCAAACCACTTGATGAAGATGCTATCCTCCGGTTTACCGGACATACAAAAGCGGTCGTAACTGTCGAAGACCATCAGGTTATGGGAGGGCTTGGAGGAGCGATCGCAGAGTTCCTCGCCAAGACAAATCCCCTTCCTATGGAATTCATCGGATTACAAAATACCTTCGCGGAATCAGGAACACCAAAAGAACTACTTGCAAAGTACGGCATGGACGTGCAAAATATAAAAATAGCTGTTAAAAAAGCTGTTAAGAGAAAAGCATAATAAATCGTCATTCTGGCGGCGTCCAGAATCTCTCAAAATCAGCAGGATGACGTATTTGAAAACATATGGATCCAAAATTACTAGATGAATTAAAAGGTGTTATTAAGGGTGATGTCGCTACTGATGAAGAGACACTCATGGCTAACAGCCATGATGCAAGTATCTTTGAGATAAAACCGCAGGTTGTTGTCTCTCCTAAAGATGCGGAAGATGTTAAAGCACTTGTAAAGTTTGTTACGAAACATAAGAAAGAGCATGTTGATCTTTCTCTGACAGGACGCTCCGCAGGAACAGATATGAGTGGTGGATCGATCAATGACTCTATCATTGTTTCTTTTCTTAAATACTTTAACCATATTGGGCCAATAGAGAATGGAGTTGGTACAGCAGAGCCTGGTGTTTATTATCGTGACTTCGAGGCAGAAACTCTTAAACAGAACCTTATCTTTGCCTCTTACCCTGCATCCCGTGAACTATGCGCTATTGGAGGTATCGTCAACAATAATTCAGGCGGAGAAAAATCCCTCGAATTCGGTAAAACTGAAAAATTCCTCAAAGAAGTAAAGGTTGTCCTCTCCGATGGCAATGAATATGTTTTCAAGCCCCTTAATGAAAAAGAATTAAACGAAAAGATGGAACAAAAAGATTTTGAAGGAGAACTGTACCGCAACATGTATAAGCTCATTACCGACAACTATGACTTACTGCAAAAAGCAAAACCAAGCGTAACAAAAAATTCCGCCGGATACTTCTTATGGAATGTCTGGAATCCAGAGACAAAAATATTTGACTTAACCCAATTATGGACAGGTGCTCAGGGTACACTGGGTATGCTCCTAGAAGCTAAAATCGGACTAGTTCCTGTACGTAAGCACCGTGAAATGGAAATCATCTATCTGTCCAATCTTGACCATCTTGGTGAGATTATTGATGCAGTCCTCCCCCTAGGTCCTGAGAGTTTTGAAAGTTATGATGATAATACACTTAAACTTGCACTCCGCTTCTTCCCTGAATTTGCTAAAAAGCTTGGACTGTGGGGACTTATCCAATCAGGTCTGGCATTTGCACCTGCCTTTATGCAGATGTTTACGGGAAGTCTCCCCAAACTCATTCTTCAGATAGACTTCACTGGGGATGACATGGATGAACTAGATCAAAAAATAAAAACTCTTAGAGAGAAAATCAAACATCTCCATCCGCACACCAGCATCGCTAAAGATGATCAGGAAAAAAGATACTGGCTGGTCAGAAGAGAAAGCTTCAGTCTCCTCCGTAATAAAATCAGAGACAAACATACAGCACCATTTATCGATGATTTCGTTATCGACCCGCACCACACAGCTGAAGTACTCACACAGGTCACTGACATTCTCAAACAGCATCCCTACTATATCTTTACTGTCGCAGGACATGTCGGTAATGGTAACTTCCACATCATCCCTCTAGCAAAGATTGAAGACCCTGCAGTACGCAAATCTATACCTGAAATCTCCAAACAAGTTTACGCTATCGTCACCAAATATGGAGGATCGACAACAGGAGAACACAACGACGGCTTAGTAAGAACTCCCTACCTTGAACAAATGTACGGTGCAGAAGTAGTAAAACTCTTCGAAAAAACAAAAGACATCTTCGACCCAGCAGCCATCTTCAACCCAAGAAAGAAAGTCCACAGCGACATGGACTGGTCCATGCAGCACATCCGCAACCATTGGTAAACCCCACGAGAGTATCAAGGGTCAAAAGTGTCAAGTGTATCAAGAGCTTTTCTCTTTTGTTCATCTCCCCTAAACTACCTTGACCAGCGGGCTTGAAAAGCTTATAATCCAACTACCTGCTCAACAAAGTTGATGAACCAACGATTATGCCGATAGAACGACCTAATTTTACCAATGAGCAGCCTACTGAGAAACCTCTTTTTCTTCGGGGCAAAGAACGCATCACTAATCCTGAACTAGCTTTGGTGCAAGTAACAGAGATAAAAGGAGTTCCTGGAGTAAAATACGACATAGCAGTTGTCCGTGATCCTTACCACTCAGCTCTCGGCGGATGGAGAATTGCTCCAGCAGAAAGGTTAGTAGATGACTATCGTAAAGCAAAAGAACATAGCAACGACTATGTAAGTAAAATTATGCATGGAAGAGGTATTCCTGATGAAACAGCTGCTGCAGGCGTCCTTGAATCCTTCCAATTAGCAGGTGAAATGTCACAAAAATGGGCCGGGATGCGAAGCACCATGCGATACGGTATGAATCCCACATCAAATGTCTATGGTGAACATCAAACTGAAATGCTTGCAAACCGAGATGCATGGATCGAAGCATCTACTATGGATGGCGGAACAAAAGGCATTCTCGTAGTTACCGATAAAAAAGCCTACGACAACATTACACATGCTCAAAAAGAAAGCCTTCTCAAGCAACATGCTGACCACATGAAGGAACTTAACAAAAGAAAACCTACAGACGCCGCAGAAGATGTTGCCTATTACACCGCTCCTGACATGGGATCCAGTGAGGCAATGATGGATAAAATTTACGAAGAGACAGAAGGTAAGTTTGTTGCCTGCTACAGTGAGCACAATGGAGGCACCGGCAATCCTTCTCCTACTACGGCTCTGGGTGTAGCCTATGGTATACGTGGCGTTAATAATGAGATCCTCCTCAACAATCCTACTGGATGCAATATGTCACTAGCAGTACAAGGTGCAGCAGGCGAAGTAGGATCAAGCTTAGTTAAATTCATACGTTCTAACCATCCTAATGCAGATATTTTTGTTTCAGATACTGCTCAAAAGAGAAAAGTATTGGAACAAATGACTAATGATGAGCAAATAAAAATTGCTGATGGGGATGACATTTTCCGAAAAGGAACTATCTTCGTTCCCTCTGGACCACCAGCACAACTAAATGATGAAACATTTGTGATGATGAGAGACGCAGGTGTAAAAGCTGTTGTAGGACCGGCTAATTATCTTTATACATCAGGAGAAGAAGATGAGCTAGCCGAAAAATTCAAGACAGCAGGAATTATAGTTGCTCCAGCTCCATTAGTAAACCAAGGTGGTATCCGGTCAATCCTCCCTCAATTTGTAGAAAAGATTACAGGAAGAAGACCAAACCAAGAAATAGCTCACAAGAGCGTTGCAGATGTTGAACCAATGACTGTTTTTGTCTTACAAGAAGCACTCGTGAGAGGTGTAACTCCCGAACAGGTATTTCAGGAACTCGCTTACGGCGAATATGCAAAGCAAAGCCAGAAAAAAAGGCTCATTTGATCTCTAACCTTTTCCCCAATTTATCTATAATTGATGAGACATCCTCTTTCGTATTATCCCCAGTAACCATATGATATGTGAAAGGCTTATCCTCAAAAGCATTCTTCCTCCGATTGAAGCTGGTAGTCACCCATGATATGTAGCTCGGTTCATGTTTTTCTCCATTGCGCCCAAACACAAATGAATCTTTCTCAAATCCAATAATTTCTCCATCAGTAAATACAGCTACTACTGAATTTTCTTGTTCTTTCAATACTTCTGCATATTCTTCTGCCTCAACCACGTGAAGCTCACCCGCTGAACGCTGTACACGAAGAAGATAATCTTCAATTGGTAAACGGTTCTGAACCCGTATATGGGTATCGATAAAAGGCATTGATGTTGAATTTTCTGCCTGTGTCTCTCTCCTCCCTGCTCTCTCAAATTCACTCATAACTATTACAAGAACTATACCAATCAAAAAAAAGAATATTATAAGAAAAAGACTTAAGAAGAGTAATAGTATGAATTCTTACTTTTTTGCGCGTTTGGGAGTTGGAGGAGTCTTATGAACAAAAAAGTCACCTGGTTTCCAAGGGACTCCAAGAAAGGGCAAAGCAAATCGATCCAGTCCAATCCATCCTGCCACCCGCCAAGCTAAAATAAGGAATAGCTGGATAAGAAACAAAAGCGGATTGACACTTACAGTCCCTGCGAATAAGTAATTCATATTCATGAAGCCTCCGAAGAAAGCAGCAATTCCGGTGAACAATCCGAGAATAAGGGCAATACCCACAAAAACCTCACCAAAAGCAACTATGTGAGAGAAAAGGCTCGCATTTGTTAACACGACATTCCCCAACCATGCAGCATACCAATCTGATACATCGGGATGCGCTCCCCCAGCCTTCTCAAGCGCTGCCATAGTAAATCCAGCAACAATCTTGCCTGCTTTGGGGCCAACCCAATCAGCATTATGCACCTTACCCCATCCTGCATCCAACCATTGCCACCCTACATACACCCTGAGGAATAACCAAATTAAAGCAAACCGCGTGTCAGCAAAAAGAAGCTGAGAAATTGGCGGCTCCGGTAACTCTGTAACATGTCCATGTCGGGTCATATATAAAGCGTAGAAGATTCTCTATAAGGATGCAAGAGGTATTAATCGTCTAGCGGTAACGGTTAAGAGACCCGTTTCGTTTAGGGGTTACGTCTTTCGGCTCTCTTACGATAAGCGTTACCCTAGTCCCCTCACTTTCTAATACTCAATTCTTGCTATTCCCTCCTAGAACCGCTAATATAATATATATGCTCGTAACCCTCCGTGAACTTCTTGATAAAGCAGCAGCAGGCAACTATGGCGTTGGTGGATTTAACGTCAACAACATGGAGCAGATCCAATCCATAATGGAAGCAGCCAAAGAGACCAACTCCCCTGTCATCCTTCAGGCAAGCCGAGGGGCTCGTAAATATGCCAATGACCGCTTTCTCTACCATCTGATGCTCGCCGCGGTTGAGCTCTATCCTGAAATTCCTACCGTCCTTCACCAGGACCATGGTAGTGTTGAAGCATGCAAATCCGCAGTCGACATGGGTTTCACCAGCGTTATGATTGATGGTTCACTCAAGGAAGATCATAAGACTCCTACATCCTACGAAGAAAATGTCGCAATGACTAAAGAAATTGTCGAATATGCGCATGCCAAAGGCGTAAGTGTAGAAGCTGAGCTGGGTGTCATAGGTGGCATAGAAGATGGCGCGGGCGCCGGAGACATGAAAAGCGAATTTCTTACTGATCCTGATCAGGCAGTTGAGTTCGTCAAAGAAACAGGCGTTGATGCTCTAGCAGTGGCCGTAGGAACAAGCCATGGAGTATATAAATTTACCGAAAAGCCCGATCATAGTGTGCTTGTTATGAGCAGAATTATCGAGATTCACAAAAGACTCCCTGACACGCACCTCGTCATGCATGGATCATCAAGTGTACCTCAAGATTTGCTTGCCATGATCAACCAATACGGCGGCCAAATCAAACCAACCTTTGGCGTCCCAGTCGAAGAAATCCAACTTGGTATCCAGCATGGGGTCCGTAAAATAAACGTCGATACAGACTCCAGACTCGCCATAACCGCGGCCATCCGGAAATTTTTCATAGAACACCCTGACAAATTCGACCCCAGAGAATACATGGCAGAATCCAGAGACCTCAACAAACAAATGATCGCAGACCGCATGCGCGCCTTCGGACAAGCAGGCCACGCTTCAGATTTTTAATTTCCGCTGATTTTACTTTGTAGTGGAGCCATTTATGGCTTCTTAACTGTACAGCGCTGCGTTATCATCTAAATCGCGATAAATCGCGCCACTACAGTTAGTTTTGTCATTCCTGGCCGCAAACCAGGAGTCTATTTCCATTGACATCCTCATCCTGATCTTCAATACTTAGAAGTGATGAATAAAAGAAAAATAGTTAACATTTCCTGGGGAATTTTGGTAGCAATTAATTTTTGTCTATTGAGCATTTTTATTATAACAGCAATACCATTTGGAGGCTAGCAAATTTTTCTTATACTCAATTATTTACCATTATGTATCTCGATCGTGGCTATCAACCTCATATTTATGCCAATCTATTTACACAACCAAAATCCATCAGAAGGCAGAAAAACTTATAAGCTTAATTATCCTTATTCTTTCTGCCGGTTGCGCTGCCTTGCTCTCTATAATATATTTTAGCTTCGCTTATACATTTATAGAAAACTTCTTTCACAAAGGTACATAGATAAATCACTTCATAGATTCCTGGATCGCGGCCAGGAATGACATTTGCCTATTGGATTATTCGTTTATTCTCGACTTTCAGTCGAGGGGTGCTGGCATGAATTTGGCTGGAGATTCGTCCTGAGTAGGATTAGGAGTTTCAGAAACTTTGGCAAAATCCTTTGGCTCGCTGGAGGCTTCTACTACTTCTCCATTTTCCAATGTAAAATTCTCTATTTCTTCTCTGGTCAGAAGACCTGCCTGTGCACCAACCTTACTCACCACTGCTGTTGAATTATGTGCTCCCCACTCCATTGCCTTCTCAAATGACAATCCGGCCAATGTCGCTCCAATAAAACCTGAGGCATAAGAATCACCCGCTCCCGTCCGTTCAACAGCCTTCCCACCATCGATTGCCAGCCAATGTGCTTCGCCATCCTCATCAATTCCATAGGATCCATTCTTACCATCTGTAATAATTATTTTCTTTGTACCCAATGCCTGCAATTGTTTCAATAAATTTTCAATATGCGCTCTATCTCTCTGCTCAGTTTGTTTATCCAATAAAATCATTTCCGCTTCTTCTTTATTTACAAAAAGTATGGTTGTTTTTTCTAAAACACCACGGATAATTTCCTTCCCTTCACGAAGCTGATGCCCTCCGGGATTAAACGCTAATGTCGCATTATTCTCTTCAACAAATTTAAGTATCTTCAGATAGGGTTCTTTCCATTGATTGCCCATACTTGTGAGAAAGACAAAAGGAGTTGTTACATCATCCAAATGAAAATCATGCTCCCGCTCGACATCCTGAACAAAAACAGTTCTGTCACCACCGGCATTGATAATCACTGAAAAAGATGAAGCACCCGGGGTTTGCTTAACCAAAAGTCGCTCAAGGTTTTCTTTGACTAAAGAATTGCGGATTTTAATAGAAAGCTCATCATCGCCAATCTCGGAACAAAGGCCTACCTTGTATCCAAGGCGGGATAATCCCACCGCCACATTCGTTGCATTACCGCCCATGAAAAAATCATAATGGTCAACGTTAATCTTTGCTCCCGGACGGATACAAACATCATGATGCTCAGCATCCAACCGATATCCCGAAGGATCATCAATCGTCATAAATGCATCAATCGTCGTCTCACCAACAGTGACAATCTCATAAGGATATTTGGCCATACATCAAGAATAATACTTATTCTAAAAGAAGGCAATATAGAATAAGTATTACTCTTGATTTTCCATTTTCCAGATTCCATTTGCCATTTGATTATTGTTGTCATTGCGAGGAGAAATGACGAAGCAATCTAGTCTAACAAGATTGCCGCGCTCCTACGTCGCTCGCAATGAGGTGTGATAAAAATGGAAAAAGTGCAAATGGAAAATGGTAAATGGACAATGGAAAATTTGGGGTATAATAACAGAGTGAGGAAACTTTTATTTTTATTCCCAATCTTACTCGTTATCCTCCTCCCCACCTATCTATACTTCACCTACCCTCGCACTAATGTGCTAAAATCCACTGGTTATTTTATGAATAAAGTAATGCATCCTCATGCAAATCTAAACAAACATATCCTAGGATTTCTTCCATATTGGCGGATTGATGATATGAAATATATAAAACCCGAAAAGCTCTCTGAGATCAATTATTTTGGTTTGCATGTAGACAGTGGCGGCAATATTGTCAAAGTCACAAATGGAGAAACAGATCCAGGGTGGCGGGAATGGGATACTGAATCGATGAGAGACTTCATTACCAAAACCAAAATCAGCGGAACTCATTTCTCTGTAACAATTATCAGCCAAAAGAATGATGTTACAGAGTCCATATTGGACTCCACGACAGCCCAAACAACGCTAACATCCCAAATAATCAACTTAGTGAAAGAAAACCATCTCAATGCCGTCAACATCGATTTCGAATATCTAGGAGACGCTGACGAAGAATATAGAAATAAATTCACAATTTTTGCAAAACTACTGCATGATGAACTAAAAGAAAAAACACCTAAAACAGAATTAGCGCTTAGCATCATGCCTCGCGCCGCCCGCTCCCAAGATCTTTTCGACTTCCCTAAAATCGTCCCCTACTTCGATGGCTTCATCGGCATGTCTTATGACTACTACGGCACGAGTGCGGATGTCTCCGGCCCCGGCGCTCCTCTGAGAGGATTTAAGGATGGTAAATATTTCTTCGACATAGAAACTACCTATGAAGATTACCTCAAAGTTATTCCAAAGGAAAAAATCCTCATGGGTGTTCCCTACTATGGCTGGGATCGAGCTGTGACCGATGGACCTGTGATTATGAGTAAAACCTACCAACCGAACGATGAACGAAATTACGCAGCAGTTACTTCTTATGGCAGACTCCGCGATGAAATAGATTTTAAACCAGACAACTGCACCTGGGATGACTACGCAGAGTCCTCCTGGTGCAGATATACCAAAGATGGTATAGACCATCAAGTCTGGATCGAAGATGTTAAATCACTGGGGATTAAATATGATTTTGCCAAAAAACAAGATTTAGCCGGTATCGCCATCTGGACAATAGGGTTTGATAAAGATTATCCTGATTTGTGGAGTTTGATTAAAGAGAAGTTTGAAAAATAGATTATGTTTATCTATTACGCTTCGGAGTCCAACGACTATTTGCAGCATCTTGGCTAGACACAGCGATTACAGTGCCCTTCTCCCAAGTCATTCTATTAGCTTCAAACATTTCATCTTCTTCCGTCCAATCTGCCTTAGCCTTTGCAGACGTTTGTTTACTCTCGTCAATTTTTTGTGTTTGGGCAATTGTCTCCATAGCAACAATCATTGCTCTTGAAGGAGCTCTATATTTTTCCATACCTGGAGTGTATCACATGCTGAGGCATATAGCGAATCCACCTCTATTTTTCTATTTTTGTTCCGGCGGCTTAGAAGGTCTGATAAGTTCATTCATAGGGCGTATTGTTATAGAAATCTGTTTCCCCATTTCGGCCGATGTAGAAAAAGGAAGAGTTACAGCTGCTGAACGTGCAAATTTACAAATGTCACCTTTAGAAGAAATGCCGCATTTCCAATTTGGCTGCAATTCAGGACAAGATTTCAAACCTGCATTGCCATCTGCAGATAATTTTTTTGTAATCTCTACACTATGATTATCTGATCTCTCAGTATCTGGTCCAGAACACTCATCTTTTCTTACATATCTCTCAGGCATAAACCAGAGTATACAGGTACTATCGAATTATGACAAGCCAATAAAGTACGGCGAGGATAATGCGGTATACACCAAAAGCCACAAAGGTATGGTGCTCGATATAGCGGAGGAAATACTTTACAGCCAAAATCGCTGTAATAAACGATCCCACAAAACCAACTGCTAGGATACTCCACTCATGAGTACTAAAAGAAAAATTGCTTTTCAATAAATCCAACGCAGTCGCTCCTGCCATTGTAGGAATTGCCAGAAGAAAGGAGAACTCTACAGCAGTTTTTCTCTTGAGTCCTACAAAAAGACCACCAAATATTGTAGAAGCAGATCTCGAGACTCCAGGAATAACTGAGAGAGATTGGACTAAACCAATCAGCATTGCTTTTTTATAGCTCAAGTTTTCAGCCTTATCCAAATGGTGCTCCTTTTCTTTATAGAGCTTTTCAATAACAATCAACACAATCCCCCCAATAAAGAGCGCCCAGAGCGTAACAATTGCATTACCAAGTAAATATTGTTTTATCAATCCATATAGAGAAAACCCAATCACGGCTGTAGGCAAAAATGCAGCTAAAAGTTTCGGCCACAATTTTCTATTGGTCACAAGAGTCTTAGCATATAAAACGACAACCGCCAAAATTGCTCCTAACTGAATAATTACTTCAAAACTCTTCACGAATTCTGTCTGAGGAATTTTAAGAAGCTCAGAAGTCAAAATTAAATGCCCAGTGGATGAAATCGGCAAAAATTCACTAATACCCTCGACAACGGATAAGATAAGCGCTTGTAGATAGTCCATATTGCAAATATAGCAGACAGAGGATAAGGTGTCGAGAGTTCCAGAAATAGAAAACCTCAATATTTCGTCTATAGGTAACGGTTACGAGACCCGTTTCGTAGTTCGGTAACGATGAACGTACCCGTTTGACGATACCGGCTTCGTTACCGTAAGACGCCTAACGACTATTTGGGTTTAAACTGGAGTGAGCATGAGTTAATACAATAACGCTGCCCAGTAGTCTCTTGGGGTCCATCATCAAATACATGACCGAGATGACTGCCGCAATTTTTGCAGATCACTTCTGTACGGTGCATGAAGCCACTAGTATCATCATGCAGTTCAACATTCTCAAGATTTACCGGTTGATCAAAACTTGGCCAACCTGTACCACTATCAAATTTTGCATCAGATGAAAATAGCTCATGACCGCATGCAGCGCATTCATACATACCGCTCTCATGATTATTGAAATACTTCCCGGTAAATGCTTGTTCTGTCCCCTTTCCCCGAAGAACCTTATATTGTTCAGGAGTTAATTTCTCTTTCCAATAGTCTTCATTTTTATCACGCATATCAGTCATAACTAACAATTAACCACGCCGCCTCAGGCGACCTCTAACTATCCATAACCATTATACACCCGATTAACGATTATGTTAAAAGCGAAGGGTGTTAGCTCTAAAATGGTAACGATCTGTACTATTTGACATCCTGTTAATGAATTTGTTAGGCTGAATTAGGATCTCATAAACAAATGAAAAAGAAAAAGAAACTCCAAAAAAATTCTTCTAAAATAATTGTTATTCTTTTAGCTTTATTTTTGGTCCCTTTAACAGTATATTTCGCTCAAAAAAACCAGAATCTAAGGCAACAGGCGCAAACTCCACAGGCAACACCACCTTTTACATCAATCGGCGATTGTGTTGTTAATAACAATTGTCCCACACCCGAGCCTACTGTTGAAGGACAGCAACCAATACAGCCTACACAGAGTACACAACAACCAATTAATCAACTACCCACTAGTGCGCCTAATGAGAGAAATTCTGGTAATGCACGCGACATATCAAAGCTTAATGAGTTGCTTGAGAGATTAAAAGAACTTCTAAAAGAGCTCACAGGTGGTACCTGTAAGGGAGCAGCTGATGGTTTAAATGCCAATAGCATAGGAGCAGCTGATGATATCCAAGCAAACCATTATGGACACAGAAGGAAAAAATGGAGACATAAGCATGGATTATGGAAAAAGCTTAAATGTATGAACAAAGATGGTGAACAACAAGGCGGAGGTAACCAACCTCAACCTACTAATGAACCTCAGCCTACTGATGAGCCTCAACCTACTGATGAGCCTCAACCTTCTTTACCTCCTGTTACGCTTCCTACGGGGATTCCAGCAATTCCTACTAATATCCCTGCAATCCCTACAAATATTCCTGCGATTCCTACCAGCATCCCAGCAATTCCTACTAACATCCCAGCAATTCCTACCAATATCCCTACTATTCCTGCTATAGGAGGTGTTCTGGAAACGACTTGGGTGGCTCCTAGCACAGAGAGATGTGCAGCAAATTATGCGCTAACTAATTCTCTCAATAGAAATTTTGGAGACCCGGCCTGCAACTTTACTAAAAACGACCTCTCCGCACTTCTTAACCAACTGGATCCTGCTCTTGGAAGCGCATGGTTCAATACTGTCGTTCCTTGCGAGAGCAGTTACAATCCTAACGCATTTGCCCCACCTGTAGGGGTACAATTATCACTTGATGCAGGTGGAGCATGGGGGCTTTTCCAGATGGGTAGTGCAAATCCAGCAGGTTCAGAGCCACCAGCACCAGGAAAGAATGGCGTAAATGACCGTGGTGATGTAAACTGGCAAGTGCAGGCAGAAAATGCAACAACGTATCAACAACGAAATGGATGGGCTTATTGGGCCTGTCGTCCAAAATAAATATGAACGTTAAATTAATTTTAATCATAATAGCGTTACTAACAAGTGCAGCTTTCATAAAGAATACATATTTTAGTAAGGCACCTAGTGAAAACCTACCTCCACAACCAGTGGCAACGAAAACAAATCCTCCTGTCACATATGAGAAAGAAAGTACCGACAGAATGCTGGATCTTGTTGATAATAGACGCGATTTATCCCCCTCTGATATGAATGTAAAAGAAAAGCTAAAAAAACTTCTCAAAACTCCAAAAACAACTAACACATATACGATTGAATACGTATCTAATCCCGATGAATTTATGGTCGAGATATTGACCATAGATATGAATACTGCAAAAGAAGAATCTGTAGCCTGGCTCAAAAGCCAAGGTTTGAGCGAGCAGGGAGTATGTAATTTACCTGTTGTCTACTACCTGAATTATAATGTTGCCCAGAATTTGCGAGACATGAACGTAAAATTCAATCCCCTAGCCCCAGGATGCTAACCCCGATTTTCCATTTTCCAGGTTCCATTTTCCATTTACAATGGAAAATTTAAACGTTACAATATATCTACTGCCATGAGAGCTATTAAGCATTTTTTCCACAGGATAAAACCACTCTTTCATAAACATTTTTATACGAAACAAAACCTGATGCGATTGCTTAAAAAGTATAAAAAAAAGCTTTTTTATATCTTCATCGGCATTGTGCTCGTCATCATCCTTATACCTCCTGCAACATTGTTATACTTCGCTCATGATCTTAGTGATAAAGAAAGGCTTATGGATAGAGGCAAAACAGGACTCACACTCCTGGACCAGGAGGGGAAAGAATTTTATTCATTTGACAGGCCAAAAGCAGCAACATACATACCACTCACACAAATTCCTCAATCAACTCAAAAGGCAGTCATTGCAGCTGAAGACAAAGAATTTTATACTAACCCAGGCATATCAATCCGTGGTATGTTCCGTGCTTTATTCGTCAATCTTCAGGCAGGCAAAATTGTCCAGGGAGGATCAACGATAACACAGGAATTGGTCAAAAACGTTCTTCTAAGTTCTTCCCGTAATTACCTCAGAAAATATCAAGAATTGTTTCTGGCCTATGAGATAAATAGGCGCTACAGTAAGGAAGAAATATTGGAAATGTATCTCAACTCTGTTTACTTTGGTGAAGGAGCATTTGGTATCGAAAATGCTGCTCAAGCCTATTTTGGTATTTCTGCTAAAAGTCTTACACCAGCCCAATCCGCCCTTCTCGTGGCATTACTACCTGCACCATCAGCACTCTCACCTATCTCTAACGATCCAGAAAGAGCAATTAAACGTCAGCATATAGTGATTGATGAAATGGTAAAAGAAAAATATCTTACCGCGTTTGAAGCACAAACAGCTAAAGAAGAAGAACTTATATACAACCCTCCTTCTGAAGAAGAACAGAGTCTTCTAGGTATTCACTTCGCAATTTTTGTAAAAGAACAGTTGATAAAAGAATTTGGGGAAGAACGGGTAATACGTGATGGATTCAAAGTAAAAACTACACTTAACAGCATTTGGCAACAATATGCAGAACGTGTCGTCAAAAACCAGATTACGTATCTGCGGCGCAACAATGCAACTAATGCTGCTGCGATAGCTATAGATGCAACAACAGGCAATATAAGAGTTATGGTGGGCAGCTATGATTGGACTGATGAAGAATTCGGTAAAGCGAATATGGCCATATCTCCCCGCCAACCCGGCTCTTCCTTTAAACCAATTATCTATGCAGAAGGTTTAAGAGAAAAATTAATTACACCAGCTACAATATTCGATGATAAAGAAAAAACTTTTGAGGGAGAATACAAACCCCACAATTATGACAAGCGCTATAGGGGTCCAGTAACAGTTCGGCGGGCACTTGCTAACTCACTGAATATACCATCTGTAGAGATCATGGAACAAGTGAGCGTTCCAAATGGATTATCAATGGCAAAACGGCTTGGAATAGATAGCTTGGGTTCAGACGCATCAAAGTATGGGTTATCATTAGTCCTGGGGGCAGGAGAAGTAAAGCTTTTGGAGCTCACTGATGCATATGCTACCTTTGCCAATCAGGGAGAGTACAATGCTCCCAATTCTATTCTGGAAATCCGCAATAAATATGATAAACAAGTTGATTTTAAAAAATCCAAACCTAAAAATGCAATTAATAATGGAGTCGCATTTCTTATCTCATCTATACTCTCAGATAATAAAGCCAGAGCAGAAACATTTGGCGGCTCCCTCACCATATCCCGCCCTGCCGCAGTTAAGACTGGTACAACAGAAGATTATAGAGATGCTCTCACCGTCGGATATACACCTAGTCTTGCGGTAGGTGTCTGGGTCGGAAACAATGATAACTCTCCTATGGATAACATAGCAGGGTCTTTGGGTGCAGCTCCTATCTGGAGAAGTCTCATGGAAACATTTTTATCAGGTACTCCTATTCAACAATTTATCAAACCTGGATCTGTCACTGAAAAAATGGTTTGCCCAGGACGCAACCCTGGTGAAGTAGGTGCACAAGCTTCAGCATTTAAAGAATATTTTTTACCCGGCACAGAACCTGAAGATTGCACAAGACCAACACTCCCACCAACTGAAAAGCCGTCCGGCACTCCCAAACCAACGCCCACAGATAAGCCTACACCAACAGAACAGCCTACTCCTACCAACATTCCTGAACCAACAGATACACCATCGCCAACCGACACACCCATCCTACCTTCGATAGAAATAATACCGGATTAACTTACTTTTTATCTTCGGGATACCTACTTTCGTATTGCACACGGTTAATACCTGTCCCACGCTCCATGTTACCTTTTTCGTTTTTCTTATATTCAGCTTCAAGTTTTTTTATTTCTTCTGGACCCATCCCCTTAGGTGGATACCGTTTTTCAAATTGTGTACGAGTAATTCCCGTCCCACGCTCCATGTTACCTTTTTCTATTGCTGCTTCCCTTTTTTGTACCTCTTCAAAACTTATTCCTTCTTTAGCCATAATAATCACCACCTACCTTCATATACAAACTTAGCATAGATGATCTAAGAAAAGCTAGAAGCAAATGATAAATCATATTCTTTAAAAAATAACCTCAAAATTGACATAATTGAACCTAAATGGTTGTGCTTGACTTATATCGAAAATGTCGTATACTCTGTGTAATTGATTCGTAAGAAATGAGTAAGTGCTAACTTACAAACCTTACAATCACAACCAAATATGAATATAAAAAACCTGCCCACACTACAAACCCAAGAGCATCTGGTCGAAGATTTATTCTCTCTGGCCATCACCCAAAAATCAACATCCACTAAAATCTTTATGCAGCTGCTCAATGAGCATGTCAACACTTCACATATTCCTACGATTGTCCAAAGACTACAAAAACATCTCCCCAACGTTTTACTTACCGAGTGTTTCAATGAAGATGGACTCCCCTTCCATGAAGAGGTAAAAAATACCGAAATCGGTCATCTTTTCGAGCACGTTCTCTTGGAGTATCTTTGCCAATTAAAGATAAATAAGGGGTTTGCTGAGGCAGCCTTTTCAGGACGCACCCGCTGGAATTGGATGAAAGACCCTATGGGGACGTTCCACATCAGACTTACTTGTGGAGTAAAAGATGCAGATATCCTTCCTCTAGCTATAGAAAAAACAATTACGCTGATGAAAAAAGTCCTCACTGATGAAGAAACACTAGACTTCCGAAAACTAACCACCCTCCAGACCCCAAGCGGCTTAAAAAACGGCGAAGTCTCCGAAGAAGCCTAATTTTCCATTTTCCAGGTTCCATTTTATTGAAACATTTCAATTAAGCAATTTCTAAATCGAAAATCCAAATGGAAAATGGTAAATGGAAAATCCGCCTAATCTTTAGGCGGTGGGACCTTTCCTCCCTTCTTCCTCGCTTCTGATAAACCGATTGCTATAGCTTGCTTACGACTAGTTACTTTTCCACCTTTTCCACTAGGGCCGCTTTTTAACTTACCACGTTTAAACTCATGCATTTTTTCCTCTACCTCTTCCTGTGCTTTTTTTCCATATTTTGGCATATCATTCACCTCCTCTTATTCTTCGAGCGACCGTAGTGAGTCGAGAAGAAGGATAATCCTAAGTTCTCGACTTCGCTCGAACAATAATAAGGCTAAACAAAAATATTAAGTGATGAATGAAATTGAGGTAAGTATTACGGAAGAATTATTTTCCAAACCTTCTCTGCCGAGAATCATAGTCCTCTAGAGCTTCTCTAAACTTTTTTTTATCAAATTCCGGCCAGTTAACTTCTGAATAATAATACTCAGCATTTTTTGATTGCCATAACAAAAATCCGCTATGCCGTTGTTCACCACTGGTACGGATAACCAGATCAACTTCAGGTTGACCATGAGTATATAAGTGCGATGAGATATCTTCTTCCGTTACTGTTTTTTTCCCTTCCGCGAGCACTCCATTAATAGCAGTAATAATTTCTTCCCTGCCGCCATAATTGAGACAAAGATTTACAATAACTGATTTGTTATCCTTACTATTCATAACAAGAAGAGCCGCACTCTCTTGAATATCTTCTGGAAATCTGGAGATATCACCGACCATATTTATTTTCACACCCATTTGAATAAGCCGCTGTGCCAACGGACCAGACAGCACATTACGGAAAATATTCATTAAAGCATTTACTTCCAATTTACTCCGTTTCCAATTATCAGTTGAAAATGCCCAAAATGAGAGGAATTTAATTTTCTTATCTTTTGCACACTCGACTATAGTTTCTATATTATCAACGCCTGCTTCATGTCCCTGGAACACTCTGAATCCGTGCTTCTTCGCCCAACGCCTATTGCCATCCATGATAAAACCAACATGTTGAGGTACCTTCATAATGCGAATTTTCACGAATTAAAACGAATCCATTACGAATCTACGAATAATTTGTAGATTTGTAGCTTATTTTGTAGCAATAAAATTTGTAGTAATTCGCATGCTTATATCTTCTTAATCTTCATTCCCTTAACTGTATCTTCTATATCATAACCTAATTTCCGTATGTCGGCCCGGATTTTATCTGCGGCGTTAAAATGTTTTTCTTTTCGAAGCCTTTGGCGTTCTTCAACTAAATGCCTTATACTTCCTGGAATAATTCCCTCTTCTTTGTTAATCTTCGCTGCTGCTCCCTGCAAATCAAGACCTAGCACATAGTCCATTTTGAAAATACTTTTAGCCTTAGCTCCACTTGGTTTATCTGACTTCACCATCTCCCACACGACTGCCAATGCCTCGGGCATATTAAGATCATCGGTAATTGCTTCTATGAATCTCTCTTCATATTCCTGACATTCACCTCCAGGGACATCGATCTCACCTATTGGCGCTTCCCATTTTGCTACCTCATGACGCAATTTCTTCAATGCATTTTGCGCAGCATCCATAGCCGCAAAAGTAAAGTTCATCTCTTGGCGATAATGCCCATTCATATACAAATACCTCAGAACCAAAGGATCATCATAACCTTGTTTCTCAAGATCATACAAAGTATATGTATTTTCCAAACTCTTACTCATCTTCTGCCCTGCAACCAACATAAAAGCGGTATGAACCCAAAACTTTGCTAATTGTTTACCTGTTGCTGCTTCCGATTGCGCAATTTCATTAGGATGATGAATCTCTTTGTGGTCCACACCGCCAGTATGGATATCAAATGTCTCACCCAAATACTTCATACTCATCGCAGAACATTCGATGTGCCAACCGGGAAACCCCTTACCCCATGGGCTATCCCACTCCATTTGCCTTTTTCCTTGTTCTGAGCCTGCCGAAGGATCACCTCCATGAGAAAATTTCCATAACGCGAAATCCCGGGGATTTTTCTTTTCATCATTTGTAGAAATACGCGCGACATGCTCCTGAGATCCTTCGAGCGATGACATCTTGCCATAGTCAGGAAGAAGCGACGTATCAAAATAAATACCATCAGATAAATTATAAGTGAATCCTTTTGATTCAAGCTTTTGAATCAATTCAATCTGTTCTTCAATATGATCTGTAGCTTTGGCAAGTGTCCCAGGCATAGTCAAGCCTAACGCCTCGTAGTCTTTCAAAAATGCTTCTGTATAAAAATCTGCCACCTCCCAAGCAGTCTTACCTTCTTTTTTTGCAGATTTTTCTAATTTATCTTCTCCCGTATCAGCGTCGCTAACAAGATGCCCAACATCCGTTATGTTCATGACAAAGTCTACAGTATATCCATAGTATTTCAATGCCCGTACTAAAAGATCTGATGTTACATACGCACGAAAATTACCGATATGGGCGAACTGATAGACCGTCGGTCCACAAGCATACATGCCTACCTTCAAGTCATGGAGAGGTTTAAACTCTTCTACTGTTTTTGTTAATGAATTAAATAGCTTTAACATAAATTGATTTAAGATATAGGATTTAGGAAGAACGAAAGGAGAAACCGTCTCTTCTTAAATCTTATATCATAAATCCTATATCTACTTGTATTATACCTTGCTGAGGCTGAGAATACAAACACGGCAAAAAATTAACAATTTTCAAAGCATCTATTAACATTAGAGACTTTTATTTTTCAATGTCCGCGCTGAGGCTTCTTTCTGCTTGTGTCTCCAAGCATCTCGTTTTTCTTGTCCTGTTGGTGACCCACCATCTCCATCACTAGATCCACCATGAAAAGTAAAGAGTGGAACCTCGGTTGGAGGTTTCTTCTTCTTTCTTGCCTCCAGCTGATTTTCAATGGCTGGTGTACTAGACTCATCCAACAATGCCTCTGATTCTTTCATTCGCTGTAAAACTGCCTCATTTGTTTGAGCAGCGCTAAAAGCTAGATTACTTAATCTTCCTTCATGCTCAGATGCTTCCTGCCTAATCTGTGCAACTCCTTGTCGTAATGTACGTATGTATGCATTTGATACCCTTTCACTCATAAGTTTTCACCCCCTTCGAGCGCCATAATCATAGACGAAGGCGCTTTACTTTACCCTACTGTGCTCTACGCCGTCTTCTGGGCTTTGGCGCTTCATATACTGTTGTTGGTCTAACTCGACCTACCAACCTTTCAGATCCTGGATGCTCTTCTAACTTAAATCCCTGTTTAGCAACAACTTCTGATCCATCATTTAAGTTACCATTAGCAACCATTGTTTCTGCTCTTGAATATGCTTCTACATTTACTTCTGGTCTAGCCATATTAATTCACCCCCCTTGTGGCCTAGACAAAGTGTCCATTATACGAAAAAACCCTCCTTTTATTGGAGGGTTCTACGAATATATGGCTTTTTTGCCTATGCCGTTAGAACCCTTTCCAATAAATTGGAAGGACGTTCGTAATGCAAATGACAAAAAGATTTCTATTCATAATCTGAGTGTACCATGTTTGAATACTGTGTCAATAACTAAAACTCTCAACTATCCTGCTGCTCCCCTATGTACTTCTGTCTTCTTCTGAGATTGTCCGATTGCAATATTTGGATTACCTGGCTTGTCTTTGGTACCAGGCTCGGGAAGCTCCTGTTTTTTCTGCTCCTCTTCTTCTTTCTTCTTCTTCTCTTCCTCTTCTTCCTCCTGCTTCATTTGTTCTTCTCTCTGTTTTGTTTCCTGCTGCTTTTTAGCTAATTCTTGCTGGAGTGAGGGACTAGTATCTAACGGTCCTTTAATATAAAAATAATCATGCTGCATTCTTAACTCCCGCAACTCTTTTTGTGCAGCATCTAATCTACTCTTCTCTTCAGAAGACATCTGCATCGCAGAATCAACCGGCCCTATCTCCGCTTTTGATTGAGAAGCTTGCTGCTGTTGTTGCTGCATCATCTGCTGCACCTCAGGAGGTTGCGAAGCCGGGTTCTGCATAGTATCCGGTCCTTGCATACTTTCTGCACTAGGTTGTTCAGGGGTCTGCCCTACACCAGCAGATGCAGCACTTTGTTCTGCTGCTGGAGCCTGACGCTGAGCAGGTATGCCCCCTGCTTCAGTAGAAGGTATACCCAAAATTCCGGAAACTTCATCTATGGAAGGGATGATTTGCTGGCCGGCTGTTTCCATATGAGGAGTAACTCTTTGTGTAGTAGTTGATCCTGACGCCCAAGTTCCCACCTGATTTGACGTTGGCAACAGTTGCTCAAAAGGATCTTCCGTTTGAACACTTTCACCTGGCTCAATAGGCGATCCCATCATCGTGCTCGTAAGCTTATCAACAGGAATAGAAATCTGGCCAAGTGCAGATTCAGTCTGCTGTTCCTGCCCTGGCTCCAATGGAGCTCCTGCAATATTGCCAAATAATTCTCCAGGCTTGGGAGTAATCTGATCTGCAAATCCACCCGTCTCACCAGAACCCGCCTCAGGTTTTTTGGCAGTAGGAGCATACAAAGCGGAAACAAACTCAGTAGGAGAAATCTGGCCAGTCACATCCTTACCAACACTAGTAACAGCCTTTTCAGTACTTACTGTAACATCCTTCTTAAAACTCTCAAGTCCCTCACCCAGCTCTCTTGTATTTGTTGGTATTTTTATCATGCGAATTACTACAAATTGTTTTACGAATTTTGCTACAAATTCTACAAATTATTAATATTATGCAAATTTTTCTGTATTTAAAATGCGTTTATATTCAAGGCTCTCTCCATAAAAATTTGTAAGAATACCAAGTTTAAGATCACAAGAGTGTAAATATGCACGAACTTGTTTATAATCAACTTTTGCTAATCTTGGTTTTACCTTTAACTCTAATACTAATTTGTCTTCAATGAGAAAGTCAAGAAAATACTTACCGATACTCTCCCCTTCAAACTTTAAAGACACAGGAATTTCTCTGCTATATGAAATATTTTCTTTTTTAAGCCGTAACTCAACAGCTCTCTGATAATATTTCTCTTGATATCTATTACCCAATTCATTATAGACATCAAATAATATTCCAACAACCTTATAACTTAACTCAGGATAAATAACTTTGTCATCTACTTCCATTTTAGTCTAAAAATTCGTAGATTCGTAGCTCCATTCGCATGTAATTTGTAGAAATTCGCATATTAATACTCACTCCGCCCTTCCATGGCTCTATCAAGTGTTGTAGGATCCGCGTATTCCAAGTCCGCGCCAATCGGAAGTCCTCTCCCTATTCTTGTAATTCGCAATTCTTCATTAGCCATTCGCAATTGCTTTGCAATATACATAGCCGTCGCCTCCCCCTCCATTGTAGGATTCGTAGCCAAAATAACCTCCATTATTCCTGATTCCTGATTCCTGATTCTTCGGATCAGCTCGCTAATTCTTATCTCATCCGGTCCAATATTATTTAGTGGATCTATTTTGCCATGCAGCACATGATATCCTCCTCGGTATTTCCCACTCTTCTCAAGTGCCAATACATCTAGTGGTTGCTCAACAACGCAAATGATAGTTTGGTTTCTTTTATCATCTGTGCATAGACTACATGGATCCGTGTCATCGACAGAATAACAGGTTGAACAGATAACAGTATTTTTTTTCAGATTTACCAATGCAGAGGCAAAACGATCCAGTTCACCTTGTGGAACATGCAATAAATAGAAGGTAAGCCGCTCAGCAGTCTTTGGACCAATTCCAGGCAAACGTTCAAAAGAATCAATTACATTTTGAATAGCTCGTGGTGTCTTCATAAATGATTTTCCATTTTCAGGTTCTATTTTCCATTTTCCATTTATTTAAAAATTCTCAATTGAACAATTTATAAATCGAAAATCCAATGGAAAATGGTAAATGGACAATGGAAAATATTACAGCTCTTTTGCCACAATTTCCGCTACAGATAAGATCTCAAGTTTAGGAAAATGTTTTACTTCTGGTATCAGCACACTGTCTGTAATATACACTTTGTCTATGACAGATTCCTGCAATAATTTTGATGCACCGCTTGCAAAAATGCCATGAGTTGCAAAAACAATAACCTCAGCAACACCCTTTTGTTTCAGAAGTTCAGCTGCTTTTATCACAGTAGCACCTGAAGAAATCATGTCATCAACAATTATTGCCCGTTTGCGCAGTACCCCTTCAATAGAAAGTGATGTGATTGCACCGGTTGCAAGATCTCTTTCCTTTCCCACAACTGCATAACTCATGTTATCAAGAGATTCTGAAAGCTTTTTGATGCGGCGCACACCGCCCTTGTCAGGTGACACCAAAATTGTCTCCGCATTATTCCACCCATTATTATTGATCAGCTTAGAAAAAAGTGTAAGAGCGGAAATATGTGATACTGGAATAGTGAACGCTTCCTCTATCCTCACTGAATGCAAATCGATTGTTAAAACACGATCAATCCCCACTGAACCCAACGTATTGATGATCACTTCAAGAGATACAGCTTCACCTTCCCGAAAGAGATGGTCTTGCCTTTGATAGCCTAAATAAGGAACAATCGCCGTAATTGATTTCGCACCTCCCCTTTTCAAAGCATTGGCAATGAAAAAGAGCTCCATATAATTTATATCTGCTGGAGATGCTGTCGGCTGAACAATGCTACAATCTTCATCAACAACTTGTTCTAAAATCCTGATTCGCCTCTCTCCATCAGGAAAAACAAAAAGTTCTATAGGAGAAACAGTATTACCCAGCAATTGAGCAACATCCTCAGTTAATGCTTTATGAGAACTACCACTAAATATTTTCATTTATATATGCGAATCACCACAAATTATTTTACGAATTTTGCTACAAATCTACAAATTACATACAGAAAATACCGAATCATTTGTAGAATTCGTAATCAATTTGTAGTGTAATTTGTAGAAATTCGCATGCCTCTACTTACCTCCCAACAGTCCGCCTAGTCCTCCCATTCCACCGGTCATGGCGCTTAATTTCTTCGCCGCAACTTCCTGGGATTTCTTGACTGCTTCATTTACAGCACCTTTAATATCATTATCTGATTTACCATTAGAAACGATTTCACGAATTTCCTGGTCACCACTGATCCTGACATAAACACCGTGCTTATTAATTTCTACTTCTTCAAGCTTTAGCTGCTTTTGGATAGCCATAGCCTGATCACGCATTTTCTTTAATTCACCTAATTGTCCAAAAGGATTATTCATAATTAAATCACCCCCCTACTAAGATGCGAATTACAACGAATTATTTTACAAATTTTGCTACAAATCTACAAATTATCCGTTCTCATTCGTATAAATTCGCATGTAAAATAGCTTCTACCTTCAGATTCGCATTAATTCGTAGTTAGCTATTTTTCAATTCTACCGCAATTTTTAGATCATTGCCAGTAAGAATTTTGCATACCGCCGCCAGTGCTTCCTGAGTTTTTACTTCATCAAGCCGTTCTTTATGAAATTTATATGCTGTTTCAATAATTAATTGTTTCTTATCATAATTTTTTACCGAACAACTACGCAGAACGCCGGCCACTGTATGATTATATTGCTTCATTTCTGAAATAACACTTTTCCAAAATACATCCTGCCATTCCTTAGTCACTTCACCGTCTACAGGAACTTTCATCAGATCCACACCCAACGTTTCTATTGTTGGTTCATCATTTGTAACTTTTGGTTCACCGTAAAGAGCTTTGTTTTTTTGTATTACACCCACCTGTTTACGCAG
>CAMPGJ010000002.1 GCA_946885425.1 uncultured bacterium | reverse complement strand
TAACTTTATAACTTTATAACTTTATAACTTTATAACTTTATAACTTTATAACTTTCGACTTTATAACTGGGGTGCTGTTTATCAAAACTTTAAAAACAGCACCCATACAGTCGCTATCGGAAAAAAAAGAAAAGCAAAAAGAATGGTTGCTTCCAGGACTAACAACATAACAAGCATAAAAAGATCAGCCAAAATAAGAAAAGTCTTAATAAAAATACCCATGCCTACCGAAAAACCTACTAATCCCTGTCTATATTCATTTTTAAGGGGCTTAAAAAAAGTTCTGATAAATGTGGGAAGTGAGAATAATACAAAAAAAGCCTCATTAAGGGACAAAAAAAACTTTAACAACCCTACTGGGGCTTCAATATACCAGAATTTTAAGAAAATTAACGGCAAAATTGCAAAATTGGGTTTCATATAAAACACCACAGGTACCACCGGTACCACAGGCTCTAATTTAGTATATTCACTCTCTTATAAAATTACAATCCGATTGACTTTCACCCTCCACCTAAGCTTAAATAAATATAGGTATGAATAGTGTACATTTACTTTTATTTAAGATAATCTGTTTCCAGGCAAAGTTTGACGACTTAAATCTGGTGAAATATAAAAACAGTAAATGTACACTATGAAAAAGTTCCTGTCCATTTTTTTATTAATCTTTTTTTGTCTCGTTTCCTTTTTCTCAGCCCAGTCTGTAAATGCCCAAAATCCTCCCATTGGTGGGATACCAGCCCTCCCTACACAACCACTACAAACAGCTGAGCCGAGTGTCCCAGTTCCCACGGGGCGTTGGGTCGTCGATCCTGAAGTAACCTTTGCAGGGAAAAATGCTGCACGATCAGGTCTGCTTCTTGACTGGACCTTACAAAACTATAATTGGGCATGTGTTAATAAAATAGTTGCCCGTACATGTGATAACGAGACAAATAATCCAATAGCACAATATTGGTTTACCATTGTTACCTACCTAGTTGTCCCGATCTTATTCTTTGTTATTCTAGCGAGCGCAGCTGTAATTATAATAACCAGAGGAAGAAGTCTGACCATAATGCGGTTCATTCCACGATTTATTGCAGTTGGACTCCTGATTGTTTTTTCCTATTCCATCGTGCAATTCCTCTACCAATTCGCTGATATGATCCAGGGTTTTTTCCTGCGTTCAGGTGATTTACCCTGCCCACCCGATTGTATTTCCAATAAAGACCTCTTATATGTAGGTTGGGATTACCGTTCTTTTGTAGGAATCAGGCTCTTGGGTGATTACTATGCAGAATCAGCCTTTATCTCAACCCTATATACTAAATTAACCGCATTCACCTACTTTGTTATGGTTTTTATGCTCCTGATGAGAAAAATCATCCTTTGGTTTTTCATTGTCGTTTCTCCAATATTTCCAATTCTCCTTTTATATTACCCACTCCGCAATACGGGTAAAATCTGGATCGGAGAATTTTTCCGATGGCTGATGTACGCTCCGCTTTTTGCTATTTTCCTAAAAGGACTCGTTTATATGTGGAGAAATCAAATACCTCTTTGGTTTGTGCCACCTGGAGGCCCCGGTGATATCGGCAATACAGCCAAAATTATCTTCCCCACACCAATCAACATTATTTTGGGCGGACCACAACAATTTGTAACACCGGTTAATAGTATTAATCTTACCGAAACGTTCGCCCTTTATACTGTAGCCCTTCTCATGCTCTGGGTAGTCATGCTGCTTCCTTGGGTACTATTAAAGATCTTTTTAGAGTATGGAGGAGATTTCAGCGGCAGTGGAGCAGCATTTATGAAATCATTTGTTACTCTAGCCACCAAACAAAAAATTCCATCAATGCCTGGTCCAGGGAGTACAGGTATGGCAATGAATGTGCCATTCACAAAAAAGTTCACTATTCCTACTTCTGTTGAACATCTACAGCCAACAGGGACACAAAAAGAAATAGTAACTGAAAGGACGATACCTCAATCAACACAAACAACAAGGGGGACAAACACAAGCCAAAAAGCTGTGGAACAAACAGCTCAACCACAAACTCAGAGAGTAAAAGTTGATACAAAGATGTTAAGCGTCACAAGCGTACCACTTCCTTCTATCAGAGATATTGCCAAATTTGAAACATCTCTTATTTCTAAAGATAAATCAGTACAGCAACCTGTACAGCAAGTAATTGCTAACCTTGAAAAGATCGCAAATCCTGCCAGTATCACAAATGCCGCTGATAGACAAAAATATAGCGATATCAAAAGCAAGCTTCTCAAAGAAAAAGAGCAGGGAAATCCTCTGGCTACGAGCATATTGAAAGCAGCAGAATCAGCATCAAAATCTAAGCAACAACAAGCATCAGCATCACTGAAAAAAGCATCAACAAATCAAGTTAAACAATCTCTACAGGAGATAGCCAACCCAAACATGGCAGCTTCCGTTAAAAACAAAGAGCGCTTGACTAAATTACGCGAAAAACTCTCAGAGGCGAGCAAAGAAAGCCAACTGGCATCATCAATCCTTAGCGTAAGCCAAGATACATCAGTAGCTAATGTTGAAAAAATACGCGAGCGGCTTCTAAAAGCAGGGACAAAGAGCGATAAAGTAGCCTCAAAAGTTTCATCAGTTGCCTCAAGCAAAGATTTGCACATGACATTGCAGCAGATAGCTCACCCAGAAACAATAACGGATGTATCACAACGAGCACAATTCGCTCAATTGCATAATGAGCTATCAAAAGAAAGCAAAGAAAAGAATAACCAACTAGCAACAAGTATTTTATCGGTGAATGAGAATACGACTACACAACAACTTGAAAAAATACAAACATCACTTAAACAATCGAAAGAAGGAGATATTGCTTCTAGTGTTGCGGCAACCATTAACGAGACTTTGCGCCAAAAAGATTCATCACAACAGATAAAGAACGTTGTGCAACAGGCAAAAAGCCCCACAGCATCACCTGCCTTACGTGAAACACTACTCAAAGCAAGTAAAGAAGGAAACCAGTTGGCTTCACAAATCTTGACATTCGATGATCAGGCAAGCGAGATGGATATAGAAGATCTTCAGGAAAAAATTATGGAAGCCAAATTAAAAGGAGATCCTGTCGCCACTCAGATTACCGAGATGACTCAAACCTCAGTACCTCAAACCAACCGCATCCAGGAAGTACGTAATGAAGACTATTTGGCCGTCAAAGATATGTGGAAAGAAAATTATCACAATCTAGAGGTTCCAGATGGTATGGCAGGCTCAAGAACTGACTGGATCAAGGATGATATAGAAAATATTGATGACATTGTAAGCAAGCTATCGTCAACGGATCAGGAGAAAGTGTCACAAGGGCTACAAGAGGTTTCAAATATCCTGCCATTCCTTATGGTCGGTGGATTCTCTCAGACAGAGATTATCGCCTACTTGAAAGCCAAACAAGATGCCGCCAAAGAGGTCACGGCAGAGCTTGTAGAAGAAGAAGAGACTCAGGTAAGTGTAGGAGTCGCAAAGAAAGCAACAGAGCGCACCATGGCAGCTACTATGGATGAAGACGCCGATTCAGACTCGGTTAGAAAGGAAGGATCAAAAGGTGCAACGTCAAACGCTGCTGAAGAAAATACAGCCGAGAAAACAAACCCGACTGAAGAGCCAGAGGAGAGCCCACTGAAGGATGTATTAGACGAGCAGGATACAGTTGAGCCAAAACCAGAAGAACCAAAGAAAGAAAACAACTAACCTTTATCCTCCTCAATTATCCCTGCTATACTTTATTCCATGAATAATAAAACTTTTCTATATGATGCAATCACCTATCTGGAGAGAAATGGTATCACCACTTGGATTTTTGGAGGTTGGGCAGAAGAACTATCAGGAGTCATTAAACCTCGTAAACACAAGGACATTGATTTACTTTATCCAGCAGAAAACTTTGAAATACTAGATTCTCTTTTAATTGAAGAGGATCAAATTGAAGAAGTAACAGAAAAACACTTCATTCATAAGAGAGCCTTTATATATAAAGGCGTCCTAATGGAATTATTGTTGATCCAAAATGATAACGGAGAATACTTCACAAAATTCTGGGGAAAGACTATCTATCATTGGCCTGCTAATACATTAGAACACAAAAATTACTATAGAATTGCTAATAAATCGGCATTGCTGGATTACAGAAAAAATCATGCTGTGTTGATGAGAAACCTAACCAATTCTAGTAAGAGATGATTTAGTCATTCTGCATTGATTGAGTTATTTGAGCGATTGGTAGTATTGGGCTATTTCCGCTCCGCGGTTTATTCTATCTCCCTCTCAACCGGCTGGCTGAGGTTGTAGTTGTAGGCGGAGACTGGTGGCTGCATGGCTGCTCCTGCGCTATTTGATGAACCCATGTTGTCTACTGGACCACCATTTGTTGGTGGTGTTGCCAAAGGCGCTGCTGGTACTTCTGCTGGCTGAAATACGCCTCCTGCGGCTCCACCGGCCTGTCCTGAAGGCATTACTGGAGCGACTGATCCATATGCTGGTACTTCTGCTGCTGCACCAGTTGATGGAGGTGCCATAGGTGCTGCTGGAGTTTCCATGCCAAGAGCAGGGGTAGGCTCTGAGGATAACTGTGCTGCACTAAATGGTTCACTATTCTGTACTTCATAAGTCGGATTCTGGACTGGCTGATTGGCAACTTCATTTGTTTGTCCAGATTGAGCATCGCCCGTTGCACCTGCATCAGCCGAAGGAGCCTGCTCTGATTGATCTGCTGGCTTCTCTTCTGCTACGACAACGTTTGACGTTGCCTCATCTTTCTCAGCCTCATTTAAATCTTTCTCCTCGGCAGGGACAGCATCAGCTGCTTTTGCCAACTCAAGCGTTTCCTTTACTTCTATGTCTGCAGTATCCAACACAAGTGTGGCAACCTCTTTTTTCTCAACTTTTGCTTGTTCCAATTCAGCTTTCAAAGCTTTAAGCTCTTCATCTGTTGATGCATCAGTAACATTCAGCAATTTCTTCGCCAACTCATCATTTGCTTGAGCTGCCTGTGATACCTTTGTCCGCAAATCCGTATACTTCTCTACTTTTTCTGGAGTCTCAGCTTTTGTTGGATCAACTATCTGAACAATTGTCTTTTTAAAATGAGCAAATACTAGTTCTTCACTCATCTTTACTTCTGCATCCTCTTTTGGTGCAGGTTCTTTTCTTGCTGCATCCAGTACAAGAGTGGCTATCTCATCTTTTGCTTCCTTGGCTTTTTCAAGTTCTACTTTCAAGGATTTGACCTCTTCGTCTTTCACCTCAGTTGTAAGAGTAAGCAATTTCTTTGCCAATTCATTCCCTGACTTGCCTGCCTCGGATACTTTATCATGCAGTGCTGTATAACTCTCTTTCTTCTCTGGCGTATCAGCAGTGAGAGGATTGAGCATAGATAATAATGCCACCTTCACTTGCTGAACTGTCAATTCTTTTGGTTTGACATCTGAAGCAGCAAGAGCTTCACTCAAAGCGATACCAGCTGCATCAAGTACAAGAATTGCCATTTCATCATTTTGATCTTTTGCTGCTTTTAGCTGATCCTTAAACTTCTGTATCTCTTCGTATGAAGTAGCTTCAGTGACCTTAAGAAGTTCTGCTGCTAATGTATTTCCCTTTTCACCTGCTTCTGTAAGTTTATTACGCAATACTGTGTAATCTTCTCTTTCCTGGGAACTCTCGGCAGTTAGTGGGTTATTGATTAAAAGCAATGCCTTCTTCAGCTGTCTCAATGGTTCACGAGCAAGCTCCTTATTAATCAGTTCCAAAATTTCCCCAGCTAACTCATCTCCATCAGCCTTACCCTGCTCCAGCTCTTTTTTAATATTGAGGATGTCAGCATCAGATGTAATATCTGTCACAGCAAGAATTGCTGCTGCCAAAGGATGATTCTGATCCCTAGCCTTTAATAATTTATCATGTACGGCTGAAAATTCAGCTTTGCTATCAGCAGGAGCCAAATACAATGGATTAATCAATTCTTTCAATACCTGCTTGAACCGTGTTTCAGGGGCACTCGCACGAGCTCTTTCTGCTTCTTCAGTAAGCTCAGTATTGACGACAGAAAGTATGGCTATAGCGAACTCATTATCCTGCGCCTTTGCCGTAGTTAAATCAGCCATGAGCTGTTCAATTACATCTGAGGTTGTTTCCGGCTTGACTGCCAATATTCGCAATGCCAATGGATTATTAGCCTGGCTTTCTGCAACTACCTTATCATGAAGCTGCATGAATATTTCTCTCTTTTTGGCTCCTGTTATCTTTGCAGGATCGATGATATCAAGAAGAACTTTCTTCAGATTCTGTGATGCCTGAATCTGCTGCGCAACGGCGTCGATAACCTCCATAACTGCTTTCGCGAAAGCATCACCCTTTGCTTTACCATCTTCAAGTTCTTTTCTGATCTTCTGAATTTCAACATCTGATGAAGAATCAGTTACCTTCATTATGGCAACAGCAAGTTTATTACCTGCTTTAGCAGCCTCATCTACTTTGGTATGAAGATCAATGAACATCTTTTTCTGTGCTTCACTGGTAATATTTTCAGGATGTACAATCTTAAGAAGCACTGTCTTGAATTGCTCATCTGTCAATGGTTGTACCAACGCTCCATTACCCTTGTAGAAGATAAATTCGTTTACGTCATCATTATAATCAATAACAATCGTGTCACCTGGGGCAAATTTCTTACCAATAATTGCAATGGCAATCGGATTCTCAATTGCTGTTTGAATCAGACGTCGCAACGGCCTAGCTCCATATACAGGGTCATATCCATCTTTTGCCAATTTTGCAATTGCCTTTTCAGTAATCTGCAGCATGTACCCTTGCTCTTTCAGTAATCCTGCAGTCTTTGCAATACCACGGCGGGCAATACCTGCCATATGCTCAGGCTGAAGAGGCTTGAAGACAACAACTTCATCAAAACGGTTAAGAAGTTCCGGCCGGAAGAATTTTATAAGCTCTTCTTTGACAGCAGCCTGAAGATCTTTGAAGATCTTATTAAACTCTTCAGGTGTACGCTTAGCTTTGGTATCAACCATGTTCAACTGTTTCTGGATAATTGCACTTCCTATGTTTGAAGTACATATAACAATAGTATTCTTAAACGAAATAGTATTTCCTCTATTATCTGTAAGTCTTCCGTCTTCTAACAATTGCAGAAGCATATTAAATACGTCAGGATGAGCTTTTTCAATTTCATCAAAGAGAACAATTGAGTATGGTTTCTTTCTTACAGCTTCTGTAAGCTGACCACCTTCTTCATATCCAACATAACCGGGAGGTGCACCAATAAGCTTAGCAACTTCGTGCTTCTCCATGTATTCAGACATATCAAGACGTGCCATTGCGTCATCTCTCCCAAAGAGAAGTTCAGCAAGGCATTTAGCAAGTTCTGTTTTACCTACACCGGTAGGACCTAGGAAGACAAACGAGGCAATTGGCCTATTGGCAGCTGCAAGCCCGATTCTCCCTCGGCGCACAGCCTCGGAAACCGCAATAACAGCAGGCTCTTGGTCAACCAGACGCTCATGGATTCTATCTTCGAGTTTCAACAATTTCTCACTCTCATCTTCTGTCAATTTAGTGATTGGTATCCCTGTCCACGCACTAACCACCTTTTCAATATCTGTCTTTTTTACGCCATTATCTGTCCTTCCACCTTTGTCTTGCTGTAATTTCACTTCAGAGCAGGCTTCATCAAGCAAATCGATAGCTTTATCAGGAAGATAGCGCTCACCGATGTATTTTTTAGCAAGTTTAATACATTCTTTCAGTGCTTCATCAGGAAGAGTAATCTTATGATATTTCTCATATTTAGGTCGGATAACCTTCAACATCTCAAAAGCATTCTCCTCACTAGGCTCTTCTGCTGTAACAGGCTGGAAACGTCGTTCAAATGCCTTATCTTTCTCAAAATTCTTTCGGTATTCAGTTGTTGTAGTAGCTCCTATAATCTGCAAATGACCACGCGCCAGATGGGGTTTGATCAAATTTGCTGCGTTCATACCTTCACCCTCGCCTGCTCCCATCAAGACATGCACCTCATCAATAAAGAGGACTATTCTATTATTTGATCCAAGAACCTCATTAATAACCCCTCTGAGTCTTTCTTCAAACTCACCACGATGACTTGCACCTGCAATCAAAGAAGCAACATCAAGCTGGAAGATTCTTTTTTCTTTCAAATCTTTTGGTACATTCCCAGCGACAATAAGCTGTGCCAACCCTTCGACAATAGCTGTTTTACCAACACCTGTTTCTCCAATAATGATTGGGTTATTCTTCGTTCTACGGACAAGGATATGCACCATGCGATCTATTTCTTTCTCTCGACCTGCAACTGGATCGAGCTTTCCTTGCCTTGCTTCTTCAGTCAGATCAATACCAAATTTTTCCAATGTACTCTTCTTTCCGTAATTTGAATTAGGATTTTTTGCCAACTTCTCAATTGTTGTCTCTTTTTGTAACCCGTATTGCTTGAGATATGCAGCGGTCGAATAATTCGGACCAAACAGTACTACAAGAACATCCTCAGGAGAAACAAAGTTAGAACCCCGCATTTTTGCATCACGGTATGCCTGTTCAAAGATAGCCTGGCTTGTCTGGCTAAGCGTTGGTTGCCCTTTGTATGTACCCATTTTTTCATGAGCTTGAACATCTTTAGATAGTTTTCCACCATCTACACCTGATTCTCCCAGGAATTTATATAATTGTTCGTCATACAATAGACCAATCAGCAGCTGATCAGGTTCAATGTTTTGCTGATGTATTCTTTTTGCCTCTTCCTGCGCATGTGTTAATACTTGTGTAGCCCGCGGATCAAGATGACTTAGTGCAGATGAATCAGCTCTCAAGGCAGGATTACCACCTTCCGCATTTGGTTGATCCTGTACTCCATTAGCTGTAGCACCATCGGCATTAACCTGAGGAGCATTCGGATCTGTTGGGTTTGGAGCAGCATTCGGATCTGTTGGTGTTGTCCCATCAGCTCCTGGAGTAGCAGTTGCTCCATTTGGATCTACAGGCGTTCCATCAGGATTTGTGGCAGCAGGAGTTGCTGAGACACCCTGACCATCAGTCTGAGCCTGACCTGGCTGTGTTTGAATTTGGTCCTGTTGTGCAGGAGAAACAGGAGCTTGAGCATTAGCTGCATTTGGATCAGCAGGTGCATTTTGCGCAGGCACAGGAGCGGTACCGGCAGGCTGTTGAGACTGCGCAGAAGGGTCTTCTTTTTTATTAAATATACTTCCAAACATAATACTAGTTTAATTAAATACTAAATTTCTGAAAAGAACAAGTATTCATTTTCAAATTATTAATTATTATTTCCTGATTTATTTTCTTCAGGTGCTTTTGGCGCTTCTGTCACAGGTTTTTGTTCTGCTTCTTCTTCAGCAAGAACATCCTTCAAATTGCTCTCATCTGCTTTTGCTCCTGGCTTCTTATCAGCATCTTCTTGTCCTGAGCTTGCAGAAGGATCCTTTGGCTCTGAGGAAGCTGTTGTTTTCTTTCTCCCTCCTTCTTCTTCATCCATCGTAGCTGCCATGGTGCGTTCTGTTGCTTTCTTTGCAACCCCTACACTTACCTGAGTCTCTTCTTCTGCTATAATCTCTGCTGCTACTTCTTTTGCGGCCTCCTGCTTGGCTTTCAAATAAGCGATAATCTCTGTTTGAGAGAATCCACCGACCATAAGGAATGGCAGGATATTTGAAACTTCTTGCAATCCTTGTGTAACAACTTCTTGATCTGTTGATGAAAGCATACCTACTATCTCATCTATATTAGAAACGTCATCTTTAATCCAATCTGTTCTTGATCCAGACATGCCATCTGGAATTTCCATATTTTGATAGTTCTCTTTCCACATATCTTTAACAGCTTGATAATCTTCTGTCCGTACCTGTTGGATTCTATTAACTTGTGGTACTGAAGTTGCCTTTTCAGTTTCCTCAGCCAGTTTAGTTGCGATAGGATCACCTTTCAGTTTAGCTTCTGCAATTTTATCCTGAAGACTTTCAACATCCATTTGGGTTGCCTTTTCATCAAAGGATAAAATCTGTGAAGCAAGCTGATTTCCCTCTTTACTTGCCTGAAGCAATGTCTGATGCATGTTCGATGCTGGGTCCTTCATCTGCTGGATAGCCGACTTTACATTTTTTGTAGATTCAGCTTGACTAATAGTTGTATTAATAGCTCCAGCAACTGTGGAAGCAACGTCACGCTCTTTGACATCCGACTGCTTCTTAGCGGACATGAGCTTTTCTCTGATCTTTTCAACATCTGTTGATGATGTCTGTTGATTAACCCCTAGAATTGAAGAAGCCAATTGGCTCTTATTTTCTTTTACAGCTTTGGAAAGCTTTTCATGGATTGCTGCTAATTTCTCTCTTTGTTTACTTGATGAAACCGTAGCAGGGTTTGCCACCTGTACAAGAGCATCTTTTACCTGATTTGTTGAAGCCTTCTTTAAAGATGCCGATGTCTGCTGTTTGCTTGCTTGTGACACTGATTTGGCTGCATTCAAAATACCTGCCGCCACGAGATTACCCTGGTTTTTCTCACTTACGAGCTTACTCCGGATCTCCTTATACTTCTCTCGTTCAGTAGCATTAGTAATACTTGCAGGATTTGCAATCTTAGCCAAATTACTTACTACATCATTTACAGGTTGCTGTTTGGACTTATCCCTAGACATAAGCGAAGTTTCAAACTTAGCAATATCTTTAATTGAAGGAAGCTGCATATTCGCCATATTAAGCATCTGATTATTTGCTTTTGCCTGTTCAACTTGCTGAGCAGATTGAGGCATCGATGCATAATAAGGACCCTGCATAGGCGTCTTTGTTGCATTTGCTGTCGACATCGCTGTGCCAATCGGCAAATCCTTAGCAGCGCCACCAGGATGAGGTGGCATCTTTGGCATAGTAAATTTCTTTCCAAAAGGTAATACTGCACCTCCTGGTTCTGCTGGAGGCACACCTTTACCTCCTGCAGGAGCAATAGGATTCCCAGGCTTCGAGCTATAATTTACAAGGGTCTTCATAAGACCTGCATCACCACCCATAAACTGAGCAGAGTATTCCAGGAAGATCTGCAAAAGAACCCATGGCAGAAGAATAACAGTCCACAACATAAGCAATGAAACAACATAAAGAGCGAATGTTTCGGTAAGATTAACACTGTTCGTTTGCGTAACAAACTGCTTTGGACCACCCAAAAGAATGTTGACAGCCGTAGGAAAAACAATCTGGTCGGCTTTCCCGATAGTTGTGGCGCCACTCGCAGGGACGAATACCAATGGAATCGCGCTTCTCCACATAAAGACAAGGCCTTTCAGGAAGATTGCAAAAAGAGGAGCATACATCAACCATCGGAAGAATTCCCCAATCCAAATTTTTCCGGTGTTACGAACAGGATAATACAGAAGAAGAATCGGGAAAATCGGAGAAACAATAACAAAGAACCACAAAATAATTTTTCTAACCAAAAGAAGGAAAACCATAACAAAGTACGTAAGCGCAGTCAATTTTGCTAGAAGAAGAGAAATAAATGCTGATTCAGCATTGTAATCCCCAAGTAATCGAAGCCCCACAAAATCTTTATAACCCCACCCGACATATAATAGATCTTTCTGAGAGATACAATCAGGAGGGCATGGCTTTGCAGGATCAGTACGTAAAAAGAACCCCTGTATCAAATCAGTAAATTGATAGAAAAATTGCACCATCGAATAGGAGAAAACGATAAGCAATACGACAGCCACAAATCTAGGAAGAAAACGCATGATTGTCAAACTTCTTCCTCTTGTTACAATAATGACAATCGATGTAGCCAAGATAACAAAGAAAAGGAGTGGGACAACAATATAGAGAACAATAAGAGACCAATATTTCGCAATCGGATTATCAGAGTTATCACACACACGATTAGCAACTTTTTTTACACAAACCCAATTATAATTTTGGAGAGTCCAATCCAGAAGCAAACCTGATCGTGCAGTATTTTTTCCAATAAAGGTAACTTCAGGATCTACTACCCATCTTCCACCTGGAGCAGGAACATTTGGGTTATTCACCTGGTTCGCACCGCCTGGTTGAGCAGGGGCCTGTGCATTTACGCTCAGAGGAAGAAAAACCAAAGTTGCGAAAAATGAAATAACTAAAAAGATGGGCAGAAACTTTTTCATATACTATTCTATTTAAATCCAGGAACCTTGAAAATGTCAACCATTATAACTTGTATAAACACATATCCAAATATTGCCAGAAGTAAACCAGTGATCGCATAAAACATATAACTTTTCGCTATACTTACCTGACTAGGATTTCCTCTGGAGACAATAAATGAATATCCCCCATAAATAAGCATTAATAGAGAAATCGCCCCGACAAATCCCAAACCAACACCGTAAAACTTTTGGACAAATCCAACAGGATCATTTGGGAAACAACCAAGGTCAGTACTTATCTCCGTCGTGAGGTTACAAGTAGTAGCCATATCTTAACACTAGCATATAAAAAATGGGAAAACAATAGAGGTATTTTAGAACCAGCTTTTTCCTTTATTCTCAGATGGAGCTTCTTCTTTCTGTAGCTGTTCCAGGAGTTCTTTTTGTCTATTGGTGAGCTTCTTTGGAACTACAATCTTTATTCGTACATAATGATCTCCGCGTCCACTACCCTGGAGACGAGGAACACCACGCCCACTCAGCCGTACAAGCATGCCGGGCTGTGTGCCTGAAGGTATCTTAATTTTTACTTTGTCGTCAATTGTTTCGACCGTAATCTCTGCCCCCAGAGCTGCCTGGGCAAAGGATATTTCCTGTTCAGTGACGATATCATATCCATCCCGAGCAAAACGATGATCGGCGGTCACTTGAATAGCGACGTCATAATCCTGAAAACGGATTCTCGAACCATTGTCTACACCTGCTGGTATTTTAATTTTTTGTGATTTTCCATTGATTGTTACACTTTTCTCTACCCCATGAACGGCTTCTTTAAAGCTGATTGTTACGGAATAAATTGGTCTTCTTGCGCTCTGTCCAAATGGAGAACCGCCTCCACCAAAAAACTGCTCAAAAATATCAAAAGGGTCTGAAAAACCACCAAAATCTGCGCCCTGACCGTTTGAAGAATAAGAATAGGAGAAAGGTCCATACTGTCCGCCTTGTCCACCACCAAATGGTCCACCGGGGCCACCTGCGCCACCCTGTTCAAAAGCGGCATGTCCAAATTGGTCATATGTCTTACGCTTCTCTTCATTAGACAACACTTCGTATGCTGTAGTAACTTCTTTAAATTTTGCCTCCCCTTCCTTGGTTTTGTTTCGATCAGGATGATATTGAAGAGCTAATTTACGGTAAGCCTTCTTTATCTCATCCCTCGTAGCGGTTTTTGAAACTCCCAATGTTTGATAGTAATCCTTGTTTGCCATAGTTTTGAAAATTGTTTAGCGGTAACGGTTACGAGACCCGTATCGTTTAGCGTCTCACGTCCTACGTGACTGAACTACGAAACGAGCGTCGTTACCCTGAGACGAATAACGAAATTGCTATGTTAGGATTATACCATTTTGTGCTATTTATGTCAGGACATTCTAATAATGTAGCTCTACAATAAGGTTAAGGATGAGTTTTGTATGAATTCTGAAGTATACCATCCAACCCCTCCTCAAGCTGAAATAGCCATTAGTCGAATGGAACAAAAGCATCCAGAGACAGCAAGGAGGCAAAAAGCCCTCATAAATGAGATAAATAGACAGCTATTTACAAACCTCACTACTCACAAAACAGAAGATGGCACGGTACTCCCTTATGCAACAATTGCTTTGACGTTTACACCTGATCAACGTACATCCTCACTGCTGGGACGAAAAAGAAAGAAAGATCAAACTGGGATAAACCCTCAAAACAATATTATTGAATTTGATATGTTTGGCTATTCACTTCTAAAAAACGAAGGACATCCGGCACAAAGGCCTGATGCTCTGTATGACAGAGTATTCTTCTATATGGGAGAAGCAAAACGACTCGGAAAACCTATTGATGTTACCATCGTAAGCATGGGGCAGGCCACAGGTCTAGGAGGCAAATATTCAAAGGACTTCTATCGACAAAGCTTAGAGGCTGATTTTGAACCTGAAGCAAAACATATTGTGTCGTTGGCGAATACATTCAAACCTAAAGATACAAAGAAATTAACAGATACACGATGGAATTTTTATGGAATCTCAATGGGTAGCCTCAAAGCATTAGATACCACTTGGGAATTTAAAGCTTCAAACCCCACACTAACAGCAAGTACAGATATGATAAACCCACCCCGGAGCCCTGGTCTTCCTGAAGAATTTCAGCCATCAGGTCCTCAACTTATTGTAGGGTTTGCAACTGAAGGTTTACTCAGAAGAAAAATGGTAGATATAAAAGAAAGAGCTATGGCACCCACTTATCCAAAAGAACTTGAAAAATCTTTTGAAGAAAAAGGTATTGATATTCATGATTCACGCAAACAACAATGGTTAAAGAAAAAAGCCGTTCTTTATCTGAACGTCCGCAGTATCATCAAAAATGATCTCTACAAACGTAAAGGTGATGAATTTCCCTTCCCCGTACATGTAAGAAGAGCTGTCTATGACCCTATTAATATGTCAATTGCAGGGTTAAAAAAGAATTTTTATGGAGAAACAAGCATTGTTGATGGAAACGTGACAACCGATTTTGTCGATGGCACCCACAGCATTAACTACTACAAAGTTGATACATGGGCAAAAAATATGGAAGGGGTAAGCTATAACGCATCTAGAATGAAGAAGAAAGGAACTAACTCTTCTTTTTTTGCCCTTCAACCTGTACAATAAAGCCATTCTTATGGCAGGTGAAAGGATTATTCCACAACATATCCAAAATGCAAAAGAGAACGCTTCACGTATTTTCAAAACAGCGAACACTGTGCGGAAGGAAGCCGTGTCTTATTTCCGTGAGCCACCTTTTGACCGACCTAATCCACCTCTCACCCGTGATCAACGGATAAAACGTGAATCTGAGATGATGGATGTGACCAATTTGAGATCAGATGGCAAAAGCCTACACACTGTCCCTTCTGCGGGTGATCACTATGATGGGTGGGGATTTAAATGGGATGAAGATGCAGCAGTCATGATAAATGCCAGACGCAACAAGCCTGAACAGGCTGCAAAAGAACTCAGATCCATAGAGAGATATCGTGATAGAAAAACAGGATTTCTCTCCAATAAATTCCGCCTTGATGGAGTACAAGCAGGAGACAGACCGTATCTAGAACCGGAAAGGACGCTTTACAACGACCGTAACTACAGCAGCTACATGCAGCCACCTATTAAAGCAGTAACTGTTATGGAAACATATAACAGTTTCCAAAGACGAGGCAAATTTGCTGACGCAAAGAACTTTTTAGAAGAAATGTATGGCACCGCAGAGCCAGAGAATTATACAGGTCTCCAAGGAGAAGCTGCATACTTTCTCAATCACCGGCAAAATAGTGAAAATGATCCATTAATTTTTAATACACACCCAAATGAAACAGGAAGGGATTATGATTCTGCTCTGGGCCCCAAACGCCGAATAGTTCCCGGAAGAGGTAAAACAATCGGTTTAATTAATACAGGCATCGTTTGGGTCCAGATGAATGGCATACCTGGTTTGCGGGAAAAATCACAAGTATTCAAAGGCTTTAATCAAAAATTGGCTGAGCTTGGTAAAGACCCTGAGGGAGAACGGCGTGACTGGCTGCCTGAAAAAGTACGTGAAAGATACGCAGTTAATGATGTTATGTTCAACGCCATGCATGCACTAAACTTGGACTACACGGCACAAATAGCACGAGAGCTGAGCAAGCTGACATCTGATCAGAAGAAAAAAACTAAATATTCATTAGAGGCAAAAACATATGAAAAAGAGGCATTAAGAGTTAAAACTGAGATTCTTCGTCAATCCTGGCATGAAGAACCCATTCGACAATCTCAGGGCCTACGGCAACTTCTTCAAAGGAAAGACAAACAAGAAACTTTCTTTTACAACATTGATAAGGACGGGAATCAAATTCCAGTGAAATCAATTACCGGGCTCTTCCCGCTGCTTTTGGATAATCTCCCGTCAGATAAAGCAAAACTTTTATTAAATCGTATAGAAGATCCTGAATGGTTTGCTACACCTTTCCCACTCCCCACTCACCCTAAAAAAAGCGAACATTATGACCCACATTATAGAAGAAAAGAAGGACCTGACTGGCAAGGACCAGTATGGATCATCATGAATCATTTCCTTGTTGAAGAAGGATTGGTCAAACAAGCGGAGCGATTTACGCAATCAAATCCCAATCTTTCCAAACGATGCATGGATGCAGCAGAAAGAATCGTAAAAAAAACAGAAGAGCTTTTATCAATAAATAATGCTGTCTGGGAACAAAATGATCCTGAGACAGGAAAAGGACAAAGGGTAAAAGACTTTATGTGGCCAAATCTGGGAAATCACTTTGATAAATTTTATAGTGCGGAAAAAAAGTTCAGTAAATGAACATATGGCAAAAATAGAAGCTCCAATCCATCCAGAATTTATCCGCACTCTGGGGAAAATCAAGAATGTAGACCCTAAGAGATTACCTGCTGCGCTTGAACTCTTGAAGAGAACAAATCATGCCCTTATTACTAATTATGATACGCATACTGCTGAGGCAACAATTCCTTATACAAGATTGGCAACTCAGGAATTACATTTTCCACAAAACCTTTTCCAGAATTACATTTCTTCACAAAAAGAGACATCATCTGAACAGATATTAGCATTAGGTGAAGGAAAAAAGCTCAACATTATCCTCCTCCCAGGATTTGCTCTTCCCCCTGCTGGCACACCCGTAGACAATGAGCGGGTTAGCAGAATCATTAATCTCGTAGGACACGCTGCATCAAAGAATCAAAGTGTTGAAATCTATGCAACTGGCTTAGCAGTCAGTAGAGGAGGAAAAGTACGACAAGATTGGCCAAATAAACTAGCAGCAAACAGTTTTCACCACCATGGAAGAATTTCTGAGGATTTTTTATATGCACATGTGATACCTAAGACACAAGCAGAAAAGGATGAAACAGCAATCGTTCTTCTTGGCGAATCCATGGGCTGTTACAATGCGCGTGAAACAGCAAAGATATTGGGTGAAACAGGTGTTGAAACATATCTGTATTTAAAAAACCCTCCCGGACCAGAAGGCTTACAAATACCTTTCCTCAAAAAAGCTCAGGTTATCATGGGATATGGCTTGGAAAGCGGCATTCGGAAACTCACTACATCGTATTCGCGTAAAGGGACACCACAGGGCAGACAAGATGAAGCCTTTTTCGGGCAATTATCTGCCTATTTAGCAATAGAAAAAGACATCCAACCTGATGATCAGGAACAAAGGAAACTAAAATGGAAATCAACCCTTGCCGATGCTAAAAATATTCTTGGCGAACTCCCTTTTTCAACGGATGGGATTGTATTACCAACAATAGTAGATACAGGAATAAAGGACCTGACGAGTTTTACCTGGAGGAGATTAGACAATTGGAGATCTGGAATAAGAAAAGTTGTCAAAGGCAATATTACTCACGTTTTCGATCGTCATGCACATACGCCGCAGCATGATATTTGGGAATGGGCAAATAGACTCAGAGGATAGTTAAAATTCCAAAGTGGAAAATTAAAAGTTACAGTTTACGGTTAAAAGTAACACTTTGAAATTTTGAATTGCAATTTTATACTTTGCACTTTAAATTTTAAACTAAACAGTGTAGGGGTTATTTAATAACTTCACCTTCTTCAGGTTTGTCGGAGTCCTTTTTATCCTTTTCTGGATCACCATCTTCTTCTTTCACTTCCTCAGCATCTGTAACCTCTTCTTTTGACTCGCCTGCTTCGTCCGTTGAGTCTTTAGCGGAGCCGGACGTATCACCCTCACCTTGGTCTTTATACATTTCAGTCCCTATCTTCTGCAAAGAATCAGACAATTCCTGGGTCTTTGATTGTAACTCTTCTTTACTGCCTGAATCCAGTATGTCTTTGAGCGCCTTTACTTTCTCTTCAACTTCTTTCTTCAAATCTTCAGGGATTTTACTTTCCTTATCTTCGCGAAGTGTTTTCTCGGCAGTAAAAATAAGAGCATCAGCCTGGTTTTTCACTTGAATTCGTTCTTTCTTTTCTTCATCTTCTTTTGCATGGGCTTCAGCTTCTTTAGTCATCCTTTCCACTTCTTCTTTAGAGAGACCGGTTGATCCCGTTATCTTAATACTTTGCTCCTTGCCGCTTGCTTTGTCTTTCGCTGTTACATTGAGAATACCATTAGCATCAATATCAAAAGTTACTTCAACTTGAGGAACACCACGTGGTGCTGGTGGTATACCATCCAAAATAAATCGTCCTAGGGATTTGTTATCAGTTGCCATAGGGCGCTCCCCCTGAAGGATGTTGATTTCAACCTGGGTCTGATTATCACCGGCTGTTGAGAAAACTTGTGATTTTGATGTAGGGATTGTTGTATTGCGGTTGATCAATGGCGTTGACACACCACCCAATGTTTCAATACCCAATGTCAATGGAGTTACGTCTAGAAGGAGTACATCCTTTACTTCTCCACCCAAAACTCCTCCCTGCACGGCTGCACCGATGGCAACAACTTCATCAGGATTGACTGAGCGGTTAGGCTCTTTACCAAAGAAACCAGTAACTGCTTCGACAACTTTTGGCATTCGGGTCATACCGCCTACAAGGATAACCTCATCAATATCTCCTTTTACCTTACCTGCATCCTTAAGTGCTGCTGCTACTGGTTCGAGAGTCTTTTGAATCAACTCCTCAACGATCATCTCAAGCTTGGTTCGGGTTAAAGTCAACGTTAGGTGGAGCGGACCATCTTTGCCCTGTGTAATAAATGGCTGATTAATTGATGCTTCTTGTGAACTAGATAGTTCAATTTTTGATTTCTCAGCTGATTCCTTCAGACGCTGCAATGCTTGTGCATCTTTACGCAAATCAATGCCATTCTCTTTCTGGAATTCATCTGCAATGTAATTAATAATCTTTTGATCAAAATCATCACCACCTAGGTGAGTGTCACCATTTGTTGACTTTACTTCATAAACGCCATCTCCAAGTTCAAGTATAGAGATATCAAAGGTACCGCCTCCTAAATCATATACTGCAATTGTATGGGCATCTTTCTTATCCAATCCATATGCAAGAGCTGCAGCAGTTGGCTCGTTGATAATACGCAATACTTCCAGTCCTGCAATTTCTCCAGCCTGTTTTGTTGCCTGACGTTCACTATCATCAAAATATGCAGGGACAGTAATAACAGCCTGTGTAACTTTATCACCCAAATATTTTTCAGCATCTGCCTTTATCTTCTGAAGTATTTGAGCCGAAAGCTCCTGCGGCGTGTATGTCTTGCCATTCACCTCAACAACAGCCATATCATCACGGCCTGCCTTCACAGTATATGGAAGCCATTTTAGATCATACTGCACGTCCTCATCATGAAATTTCTTACCCATGAGCCGCTTAACTGAAAAGATAGTTTCTTTAGGCTTTAACACCATCTGACGTTTTGCGACATCTCCTACAACATGTGTTTTCGGATCCACAACCGAAGGAATTGTGTTACGACCTTCAGCTGAATGAATAACTTTGGGTGCTCCACCCTCCATCACAGCTACACATGAATTTGTTGTTCCTAAATCAATACCAATTATTTTTCCCATAATTATTTTCTTTCTAGTTCTGCTTTGCAGAACCCACTTTAACCTGTGCTGGTCTCAGCACTTTATCATACATTATATATCCAGACCGCAATTCTTCCAATACCTTATTTTCTTTACCTTCTTCTGTAGTTACGCATTCCATCAAATGTGGATCAAACTCTTCTCCTACTGTCTTAATTTTGGTGACGCCTTCTACCTTCAATATATCAAGAAATTGATTGATGCTTACCTTGAGTCCCTGATCATTGATATGCTTATTTGCCAATTCTAATGTATCAAGAACGGGCAGCAACCGCAATAGCAATTCTTTATTTGCTGACCTTACCCAGTCCTGTTTTTCTTCACTAACACGCTTTTGCAAATTATGATAATCTGCCAAAGCCCTCCGATACTTACTTTCAGCATCATCTAATTTATTATGCAACTCATCCAGTTCTGCAACATCCACACCTTCAGAACCAACCTTTCCTACTTCACTAAGCACATCCTCATCTACTTCTTCATCATCTTTAATATCTTCTGTTTTCTTATTCATATTTTTTAAAGTTAATTGTTAACTGTCAATTGTGATTCTGATTTGCAGAATCACCAACCCCTCGCACTTGTATTGATAAGATTTCCAAAATACCTCACCGTCGGAATAATGGATGTATAGCGAAGTCTTGCCGGCCCTAACACACCGATTCTCCCATGGAAATCCAATGGTGTGGTATATTCCGTAAAGATAAATCCATAGGGACCTCGTAGCCGCGAACCCAACTCATCCTCGATCAAGACATGAATATCATCTTCATCATGTACCATGGCAAAGATATTTTCAAAATTATCATATTCATCAAGAGCATTCAAGAGGGTTTTTGTAACATCAATATCAAAAAACTCCGGCATATCCAAAATATTAGCGTATCCTGAACAATAGATCTCTCCATCATTGGTCGTCGCTATAGCCAGAGTATTTGTTTTTTCAGCGAGTGACTTCGTCGCTTCTTTCAAAAACTTCTGCATTGTATCCCGGTAGTCCCAAACTTTTTCTTTTAATGCTACTTCTTCAACTGTTGAAAGATCCTTCTCTTTCATGAGCTCACGAACATAAAATTTCATACCCATAGCTGTAGGAACACGTCCGGCTGATGAATGAGGTTTCTTAATATATCCATACTCGGAAAGTTTGACCATTTCATTACGGATTGTAGCAGGAGAGGCGCTCAGATTATGCTTCTTTTCAATCGTTTCAGATCCGACAGCCTCTGCCGTTTCGATGTATTCTTCAATAATACTTCTTAAGATTTCTATCTGACGCTGAGTAAGGTTATGCATAGCAAAGCTTACCATGTACACGCGCTCTTGCGACGTGAGGATGGAAACCTCGGGAGCAAGTAAGCATTGTACTGTGGTTAGCACTAATATAGCATGAGTGCCAAATCATGTCAAGACCTCATAGTAACAATAAACAATTTTTTACATATATACCTCTTGCATTCTGTACAAAATTTTGCAATGCTAAAGAAGTGAAAAAGCTTCTGTTTTTATCCGCTATCATCTTTTTCCAAATCCTTGGTATTTTTACCCTATATAGCAGCAACCTCATCTCGCCTATATCTGCTCAAGAGTGCAGAGCACCCGGAGCTGAATGCGGAACTAGCGGTGATGACAAGAATCAATGTTGCTCAATAGTTAAAGCTGAGGACGTAATTCCAGGCTATAAAGCAGGAGATCCGCTGAAATGCGGCAAAGAACCAGGAAGTGATAAAAACACCTGTATAGTCAATAAAACTCTAGGGGAAGGTGACGCCTGCGAAGGGGACCAGGCAAATGATGGAGGTGAGCCAATTGGCATAGGAGACGCTACAGTAGGAGGTCAAGTACCTGGTGGCACAGATGGAAAAGAAGACTCAACTTCTCTATGCGGCGGCGATTTGATATGTAATAAAGACACGAAAAAATGTGAAGCGAATAGAAAGTGTATAAAACCTGGTCAAAATGAAAGCGTCAAATGCGAGCATGACACCTCTAGTAACCAAAAAAATGAGGCTGATAAAACTTGTTGTGGGGGTTTTAAATGTCAAGAAGGTAAATGCGTCGCTGACGCCAGTAAGAAAAACACATGCTTAACAGATAAAGATACCGAAGGAAATCCACCAAAAAAAGAAGCAAAAGGTGATTATACATCAAAGGATTTTAAAAGCGGAATTCTTGAAGAAAATGAAGTCTGCTGCGCAAAATTCCAGCAATGGGACTTTGATGGCAAGCATGGTGAGAGAGGATCAAAATGCTACAACAGGGAAACTAATAAATACTGCAAGAAAGAAAATGAAAAAGCAAAAGGAGATGCAACAACCAAAGATGTTCTGCCTCCCGATGAGAAATGCTGCGCAGGCTTCAGACGTATTGATGGCGTATGCAGAAAAGAGGTTGCTTGTATAGCAGAAGGCGAAACTTGTAAAGTGGGAAGCTTTATCTGCTGTGGAGAACAATCATGTATCATCCCGGAGGGAGGCAAAGTAGGCAAATGCCAAGAGGGACTACCTCATCCTCCATCTCCACCTTGTGCTGAAGGTCAATTTAAAAATGGAAAGTGCGGAGCTGTCCCAACTGCTTTTGGCAACCTCTCCACTGATCCAGAAGGATTCATCAAAAGCATGTTTGCTCTGCTTCTTAGCCTTTCAGGTGGAATCGCCCTGCTGCTAATCATGAAATCAGGCTACCTCATTATGACTGCGAATGGCAAGCCTGAAGCTATACAATCAGGACGAGACCAGCTCATTGCTGCCATTGTTGGGCTTATCTTCCTCATCTTTTCCTTTGTCATCCTTCAGGTTATCGGTGTTGAAATATTGAAACTCCCCTCCAGCAAATGAGTAAACGACCCGTGGCTTTCCTGATACTAAGCATTATCACTCTCATTTCTCTAACCTTGCTTATATTTCTTTCCCTCCCAGACCAACAATTAACCATTAACAATCTAACATTTACAATGCTTTATGGTTTTTTTATTCTTCTTTTTTTATTCATTTTTTCCACCTTCACCTATTTGCTCAACAGTAAAAAACATGGGATACTTATTGCTGGATTTGCTCTTATATATCTAATATTCCGCCTCAATGACCTAACCCATCCCTTCTTTTTCATCCTCCTGTCCGCGCTGTTCTTGACGGTAGAGTTGTTAGTGAGCTACAGGAAATAATTTTCATTTTCCAGGTTCCATTTTTCATTTAATTGACCAATTTACATATTTTAAAATCGACAATCAATGGAAAATGGTAAATGGACAATGGAAAATAGTCCACCCTTCTGGTACAATTTACGCACGATGCAAAAATTCAAGTACATCACAACTACTCTTCCTTATGTTAATGCCGAACCACATATAGGATTTGCACTTGAAATAGTTCAGGCAGATACTGTTGTACGTCACTTACGAAAACAAGGAAGTGATGTATTCTTCAATACTGGTACTGATGAGCATGGCCTCAAAATACATCGCAAAGCAGAGGAAACAGGCAAAGATACCCAATCATATGTGGATGAATACGCACAAAAGTTCAAAAGTCTTAAAACTACGCTTAATTTATCTGAAATAAATTTCATTAGAACCACAGATCCTCACCATAAAGCCGCCGCGCAAGAATTTTGGAAGAGATGCGCAGCAAATGGCGACATTTATAAAAAGATGTATAAAATTAAATACTGCGTCGGATGCGAATTAGAAAAAACTGAGTCTGAATTGGTTGAGGGAAAATGTCCAATTCATCCAACACTTGACATAGAAACAATAGCGGAGGAAAACTACTTTTTCCGTTGGTCCAACTACCAGAAAAAGCTCCTTGAGCTATATGCAAATCAACCGGATTTTGTTATTCCAGATTTCAGATTTAATGAGATTAAAAATTTTGTTAAGGCTGGACTTGAAGACTTTAGCATTTCCAGGCTCAAAAATAAAATGCCCTGGGGTGTTCCTGTACCAGAGGATGAAGAGCATGTAATGTATGTTTGGTTTGACGCTTTGGTGAACTATATTTCCGCAATAGGTTGGCCAACGGATATGGAAAAATTTGAAAAATATTGGCCAGTTATTCAGTTTGCAGGCAAAGACAATCTCCGTCAGCAATCAGCCATGTGGCAGGCCATGCTTATGTCTGCAGGACTAAAACCATCAGCTCATATCCTCATCCACGGCTTTATCACCAGCGAAGGGCAAAAAATGAGCAAAAGTACAGGTAATGTCATAAACCCTTTCGATATCGTTAAAGACTATGGCACAGATGCACTACGCTATTATCTCCTCCGGGAGATCCCACCTTTTGATGACGGAGATTTCACATTGCGTAGATTCAAAGAAGTGTATAATGCAGATTTGGCAAACGGACTAGGCAACCTCACAGCCCGCGTTGCAAAACTTTGTGAGACGATCAACTTTGCTGTAGGTGAATCAAACAGCAAAATCCTGCATACTAATGACGAAACATACTATCAAGCGCTGAGCGAATACCGATTCTCAGATGCACTCGCATTGATCTGGCAAAAGATAACCGCTGTCGACCGTTTCATGAATGAAGAAAAGCCATGGGAACTTGTCAAAAAAGATATTGATAAGGCATCTAGTGTCCTCACCCACTGTGTCAACCAAATCCAAGAAATAGCAACCCTCCTGGACCCCTTCATGCCGGAGACAGCAAAAAAAATTACGGAACAGTTCAAGGGACCAAGTATTAAAGCCCAAACTCCTATGTTTCCTAGGCTCTAAAAGAATCAGAATTATGAATAAAGAATTAAGGATAGTTCCAAAAATTCTTACTTCTTAACTCTACTTCTTAATTCTAATTATGATCGATGTTCATTGTCATCTTAACTTTCATAAATTCGAAAACGATTACGATGAGGTGATAAAAACTGCCTTAGCTGAAGGTGTTACAAAGATAATCAATGTGGGCACCTCAATCGAATCCAGCCTCCATGCTGTGGAGCTGTCAGATAAACATAAGGATTTGTATGCAATCGTCGGAGTGCACCCCCATCATGCTGATAAATTAACCAATGACTGGATAAAAGAACTTGAGAAATTAACTTCTCATCCCAAAGTCCTGGGCATTGGTGAAATTGGAATGGATTATTATTCTTATCAATCAAATGGTATTGTTGAACCAAAACTTCAAAAGAAAGCATTTGAAGCACAAATTGAGCTGGCATACCGGGCAGGACTACCATTACAGATCCATAATCGCCAGGCTGGCAAAGAGGTCATCGACATCCTCCGGCATCACAAAAATCTCCTCCAAACAATACCCGGTATGTTCCACTGCTTTGCAGGGGATATGGACACTCTAAAATCTGCTTTGCAGATGGGTTTTTATATTGGATTTGATGGCAACATAACGTATAAAGGCTTAGCACCGGGTGAAACAACCGAACTAAAAGAATTAGCCGCATATACCCCTATTGACCGGATCATTGTTGAGACAGATAGCCCATATCTCACTCCTATTCCACATCGGGGGAAAAGAAATGAACCAAAGTATGTTATAATCACAGCGAAATTTATCGCAGAGCTAAAAGCTATCTCCTTTGAAAAACTTGTAGAACAAACTGACAAAAATGTATACAATGTATTTAAGCGTTTAAAATAATTGCTACTATTTTGCTAAATTGTTGCAAGCAGAGCCTGATTAAAGCCTACGGCAAAACAATTTAACAATATAGCAATTTAACAATTTTTATTGTTTATGACTACCTTTTTTGACAAAATATTTACCAAGTATCCAATAAAAACAAGAAGGTTGCTTGAGTTAGTTCCTGGCTCAATTGCCTGGTTATTAATCCTTTCACCAATTTGGGGCGCATTATTTTTTCCAACATTCCTGGCCTTTTTTATCCTTTTCTTTGATGTCTACTGGTGTTATAAATCTTTTTCCCTAGTTGCCAACTTATATAGTGCAAATAAGAAAATAAAAGCGGCTGAGAAAGTGAACTGGTATGAGAGAGCCCAAAAATTTCCAGATGGGGATAAAGTCCACCATGTGCTTGTGATTCCAAACTATAAAGAAAGTGCCAGTAAAGTCAGGCCCACACTTGAAGCTCTCAAAAACCAATCCTACCCGCCAAAAAACCTCCACGTCATCCTTGCCATGGAAGAACGTGAAGCAGAAGCAAAAGAGCGGGCAAAAGTATTAATCGGTGAATTTGGACATTTTTTTGGGAGCATGTTCGCTACCCATCATCCAGATATCGAGGGAGAAGTAAAGGGCAAGTCGTCCAATGAAGCCTATGCCGGGAGAGTTGCATACAAAAGATTATTTGAAAATGGAGCTTTGGACATTAATTATGCAACAGTTTCATCTGTGGATGCTGATTCTATTTTTGATAGACAGTACTTTGCGTGCCTGACATATAAATTTCTTTCAGATCCAAAGCGCTACAATAAATTTTGGCAAACTGCTACTGTCTACCATAATAATATATGGGAAGTTCCCGCACCTATCCGTATCATTTCTTTTTTTGGAAGTCTTTGGCGTACCGCACTTCTAGTTCAAGGAGACAGGTTAATCACTAATGCTACATATTCATTATCATTTAAACTTTTGAAGGATATAGATTTCTGGGACGTTGATGTTATACCCGAAGATTACCGCATTTTCTTTAAGGCATTTTTCCAAAAAAAGGGACAGTTATGGGTAGAGCCGGTATTCCTTAAAACTTCTATGGATGCAGCTCTCTCAGTCGGGTATATCAATAGTTTAAAGAATAAGTATACACAAGAAAGGCGCTGGTCTTGGGGAGTCTCTGATGATCCGCTTTTTATTAAATGGTGGTTTACTATACCTGGAGTACCACTATTCAGAAAAACAAGCCTGGTTTACCACGTCTTACTTGATCACATTCTGTGGCCCACTAACTGGTTTATTGTAACAATCGCAGCTAACATCATGGCTGTACTTAATCCGGTTTATTCAAGGACATCCCTAGGCCATCAGCTCCCACAACTTGCTGGATTTATTTTGCAACTTACTCTAATTGCCTTGCTAGCTATGCTTTATTATGATTATAAAAACAGACCATCTCATATAAATCTTCCACTTCGGCGCAAGCTACTTTTTCCTTTAGAATTTTTACTCATGCCAATTGTTGGTTTTTTTCTCTCTGCCTTACCTGCACTCATTTCACACACTCAGCTCATGCTTGGCAAAAGAATGGAATATAAAGTGACAGACAAGGCATAGCCTTTTCATTTTCCATTGTCCCTTTGCCATTTTCGATTGGTTTTCGATTTGGAAATTTACCAAATATATTGATGAATGGGAAATGGAACCTGGAAAATCATGACAATGAAAGCTTTAAGCAAATTAGAAAAAAGCCGCTCCTTCTGGTCAATCCTGATCATTTCTTTCCTCTTCTTTCTCCTCCGACTTCCCTCTATTATTGAGCCTTATTGGTATGGTGATGAAGGAATATATGAAGTAATCGGACAAGCAATCCATCAGGGACGAACTCTCTATACAGATATTTGGGACAATAAACCTCCGTTTCTCTATATTATGTTTTCATTCTTTAATGGTGATCAGGAATCAGTACGCACCTTATCACTTATCTTTGGCATTCTCTCAACAATTGTATTCTTTTTTCTTTCTCAAAAACTTTTTCAAAAACTCTCGAGCACCATCATTACAACGTTGGTTTTTACTTTTTTATTTGCAACACCTTTTTTAGAAGGAAATATAGCTAATGCCGAAAATTTCATGCTGCTCCCTATCCTAATCTCAGGGCTAATAATATATACCCATTCTTCTTTGCCAAAAATTCAGAAGTCGACGAGGCAATCTCATCTATGGACTAGTCTGCTTCGTTACACTCACAAAGAAGAAATGATGATTATTACTGCTGGCATACTCTTAGGGATTGCTTTCCTCTTCAAAATAGTCGCCATCTTCGACCTTGCAGCCTTTTTACTCTTCATTATTTTTGCGTCATTAAGAGAAGAGAAACGAAGAAGCAATCTCAAAAAATATTTCTTAACCTTCGGCTCTCAATGTTCAATGCTCGTCGGTTTCTTCATACCCCTTATCATCATATCCTTCTACTTTCTCATCAATAATAGCTTAACAAATTTCATAGAGGCTGCATTCTTCGGCAATGTTGAATACGTCGGACTGAATAATACATTCCTTAATATACCGCAGGGACTTCTCTTATTCAAATTGCTCTTACTTTCCATAGCAGTTGTGCTTATCTTCTTTAAAAGAGATACATTCTCCAAAAGGACATTGTTCATTCTCTTGTGGCTTTCGTTTTCTTTGTTCAATGCATTCTTCTCTCATCGACCTTACACACATTATCTCCTCGTACTATTACCAAGCATAAGTCTCCTCATTGGCCTCATCATTGAAATAACAAATCAGAAATTTCGGCTCCTCCTTCTCGCATGCTTCTTCTGCATATGCGTAATAGTGAAAAGCAATTTTTGGGTCGGCCCTCCCACAGAAACAATTAGATATTATCAAAACGTGATACTTTTCATAACAGGTAATAAAGATGTACAATCATACAGATCATTTTTTGATAAAAGGACTCCAAGAGATTATGAACTAGCGTCATTTATAAAGAAGAATACAAATGGCTCTGACACTATTTTCATTTGGGGAGACAGTGCGCAAATCTATGCATTAGCAAACAAATTGCCCATAATTAAATATACAGTAGCTT
>CAMPGJ010000001.1 GCA_946885425.1 uncultured bacterium | reverse complement strand
GCAGCGCTTCTATATCTGGTAACCTAACGTTTAATAGTGCAGGCAATATTCAGACAGTCGCAAATCAAACCCTCACCATCGGCGGATCAACTACGGGAAATATTCTTCTCCAGCCTCTCAACGGGTCAGGCAACGTAGGCATTGGCACTGCCACTCCTCTCGCAAGACTTGATGTCAACGGCAGCGCTTCTATATCTGGTAACCTAACGTTTAATAGTGCAGGCAATATTCAGACGACTGCTAATCAGGCACTTACCATTGGCGGAAGTACCACAGGCAATATCCTCCTTCTGCCACAAAATGGTACTGGTATGGTAGGTATAGGAACGATCGTTCCACTTGCTACTATAGATATAAGAGGAGCAATCGGCACCAAAGCTGTAGCAAGTATATCCGGACAGACATCCTTTGCTGCATTAACAGTAAATAATTCCGGTTCAGGAGACCTGTTCACTGCTTCTTCATCAGGCATAACAAAAATCAGGATTGATACGAATGGGAACATCCTCCCTGGAGCAAATGGTACGCAAAATATTGGATCTTCTTCCCTTAATTGGGATACGGTCTACGCTAACAATGTCATAGCAGGTAGTCTCTCAGGCATACAGGGTTTCTGGCAGAGGAATGGAAGTGCTCTTTCACCATACAATATAAATGATGATATTCTTCTGGGTTCAACAAGCACTTCATCTGCCAAAATTGCACTAATGAATATAGCAGGAGGAACACCAACAGCTTCCATATCAGCCAACAATGGCAATAACGCTGTCTATTTAACAGGTACAGGCAACCTAGGCACCACGAACGGACAGACATTGACCTTGGGTGGGGCAACAACGGGTGATATTATACTCTCACCAGCTAACGGATCAGGAATAGTCACCAGTACAGGCACATTAAATCTATCAGGAGGCAAAACCTACCAAATTGCAGGAGCAGATGTTCTTTCAGCTACAACGCTCGGGTCAGGTGTGACGGGATCATCTTTGACTTCTGTTAGCACAATTACTTCCGGAACCTGGAATGCAACCATAATTAATACGCAATATGGCGGAACAGGCCAGGATTTCTCATCAGTAGCACAAGGATCAATCCCTTATTTCTCCAACACTGGCATCATGACAACGCTTGCAACAGGCACAACCGGCCAATGCTTAATAACAAATGGACCTGCAGCCAATCCTTCATGGGTCAATTGTGCATCAGGAGCAAGCTCATGGACAAGCACAAATGGAGCGATCTATCCAACACAAAATACTATTGATTTTCTCCTTGGCAGCAATGCAACATCCTCCGCTAAATTTGGCTTTATAAATGTGGCAGATGGCACACCAACAGCCTCCATCTCAGCCAACAATGGTAATAATGCTGTCTATTTAACAGGCTTAGGCAACCTAGGGACCACGAACGGACAGACATTGACCTTGGGTGGTGCAACAACCGGTGATATCTTACTTAACTCAGGATCAGGGAATATTACTCTGGCAAATGCAACCTCCTTTTTAAACAACACTACATTTTCAGGTCTTGCTACATTTAATACTGGAGCAACCATTGCTTCAGGCCAAAATCTTACACTTGAAAGCTTTACTGGAAATAACGCAGTATTATATGGTACAGTAACAACCGGCGTAGTAGCCTCTGCAACGACAAACACAGGAAGTCTTTGCCTTATATCAGGAGGCTCTGCCCCATCATGGTCTGCATGTCCGGGATCTGGAAGCGGCTCTTCGAAATGGACTGAAGACGGATCAGGCGTATTATACCCCAATAACCCAGCACTTGATTTCCTGCTTGGAGGAGCTAGCTCTTCTTCAGCTAAATTCGCCGTTCTTAACATCGCAGACTCGACCTTTACACCTATTGCTTCAATCTCGGCAATAGGAGGCGCAAATGCAGGAAATGGTATATCTCTCTCGGGTGATAGTTCAATACAATCACTCAGCAACAGTTCATTAACATTAGGCGGAAACACAACAGGAGATATCAAATTTTCTCCCGGCGGAATGAACAATGCAGTCACTTTTGCCTCAAATGGGAATGTTGCAATCGGCCCGATTGCTCCCACTAACTTATTGAATATGTACTCAGCAAGCGCGGACGCCATTCTCTATTCAGGAACTGGCGGCTCTGCAAACACTGCTGGAATGTATTTAGATAGAGCAGGTACAAGTGGATTTGCGGGACAATATTATCTCTCAGGAGGGACAGAACAATGGCAGGTTGGCCTCAGGGCTGGAGATGATAGCTTGCATTTTCGCACAGCTAACACAACGGATACAATGGTAATTGCCACCAACGGAGATATAACAATAACCGGCTCAGGCGGCACATGTACAATGACTGGTGCAGCGACAACAACAACATGCGGATCAGATGCTAAACTCAAAACAAATGTTCAGAATCTTGATAACAGCCTGGCTAAAATAATGGACTTACGGCCAGTTACGTATAACTGGATCGACCCCAATCTTGACCAAAGCACACAAATTGGATTTATCGCCCAAGAAGTACAACAAATCTTTCCAAATTTTGTAGCAAAGATGAATAATGGAAACCTCGGTGTACGATATGAATCATTTATCATGCCTACTATCAAGGCTATTCAAGAATTAAATATAAAAGTTGATACTGCTGGAAACATCTATGAAAGCGAACTAGAAAAACTACGTCAGGAGATAGCTACTGTGCCAGCAGCACCGGAAACTGATACATCAATCCAAACATTATTGATTTCCCTCATCTCCAGAGTTGCTTCACTTGAAGGACAATTGGCAAACAATACAAATAGCATGACAACCAAAGACGCAACCATATCAGGAACATTACGCACTGATAGGCTTATCGCAGGCTCAATTGATGGTCTCGATGATAAATTGGCAACCCTTGCCGCAGCCCTGGGACAACAGAATACCCCTATATATAATAGTACAAGCAGCTCGAGTGCAAATCTAAATGATGAGAATGTTCAATCTGCCAGTGGATCAGCCACGCAAGCATATACTTCAAATAACAATCTCAGTATACCTGGTTATACATATCTCCAAACTAACTTTGCTAATTTAGCCTCACTTTCAGGGCAACTGACCACCTTAACAGCAGATTTAGGGACATTTAAAGAAGGTATAATCTCAATGGGACCTACCAGCCTCACTGACGCGGCAGTAAGCAATCAATTAGCCATAGGTTCAAGCATGATGATTGCCGATAATTCTATTAATACCTTTGGTGAAGACCTGCATATTCAACCATTCAAACAAGGGCTTATTTCATTTATGGATGATGCAGTTATCATAACTACAGATGGAGATTTGAACGTCAATGGCAATGCTGTATTCGCAAAAGATGTTACGGTCAAAGGCAAATTGGCAGCCCATGTAATCTCCCCTGTGCCTGACGAAGATCTCATCATCCAGCTTTCAGAGACAGCAGATGGCAAGCATAATAAGTTTGAAGTCCAGAATGCCAGCGGCAGTAGCGTACTGAGCGTCAACCACCTTGGTGATTTGATAGCTTCAGGCAGTGGAAAGTTTTCAAATATAGCAACTGGAGCCTTGAATATCGTGCGTGGAGTCCAGGCCGACACTTCTGTAACTGAATCTGTGGCAAGCTCTTCAGCAGGGACTGCGATGATTAATGCACACCAGAACGAAAGAACTATTTACTCACCATATGTCAAAGCTAACTCTCTTATCTATGTCACAGCAACCTCTAATACCCAAGGTCAGGTACCATACGTAGCTCGTCAGACAGCCGAGAATGAAAAAACGAAGACCAAAGGTTCGTTTACCGTCCAAATCCCCACGAACGTAGCCAAAGATATTAAATTTAATTGGTGGATAGTGAACTAGGGGCTAGGGTATAGGGGCTAGTTAAAGCGCAATAATATATTTTGTCTATCCCCTAGACCCTAGCACCTATCACCTAAACTGAAGGTTATCCTTGACATTATACATACTGGCTGTTACATTTTATATAAGGACAACTTATGAGAGAAACAAGAAAAGAAATAGTCTCCTATTTTGAGAACATGAGCTTATTTGTGACTGGGCTTATGCTTCTTGTCTTCCCTCTTATTTTCCTTTCCACCACAACAGACGCATTTACCCTCCCAAAACAAATAATATTGATTGGTGGAACCACGCTGGCACTTATACTGCTGGGGCTCAAAACAATTGCTGAAGGAAAATTGCGGATAAAGAACTCACCATTTGATATTCCTGTTTTTCTACTTCTTTTCGTCTCTCTATTATCAGCAGTCCTTAGTGCCAACAGGGCAGATGCATTGATTGCTTTTGTTCCTTTCCTTTTCGTTGGGCTTCTTTATTTTACTCTTGTGAACTTAATAAAGGGTGAACGCCAGCTACTTTTTGTCTTATCTGCCCTCACACTTGGAGCTGTCCTTTCAGCACTTCTGACTATCCTATCCTTCTTTAAGATATATCCATTACCATTCGAATATACACATGTCACATTTTTTACTACCTTTGGTTCCCTGCTTGACCAGGCTATTTATCTTGCTCTTGTTTTGCCAGTTAGCGGATACTTCGCCTTTGTCTTCATCTCTTCATTATTATCTGGAAAAAAATCCTCTTTTGCTACTACAAGATATGCTCAAAACAAGTTTTCAGGCTCTTTATCCACTTTTACGGTCGCATTTATTATTATAGCAGTTGCTTTGGCACTCACTGTTTTCATGCTAGTTACTTCACAAAAGCCACTTATTCTCCCATTACAATTTGGTCTACAGACGGCTTTTGCAGCAATTTCACAGGATTCTTCCCAAGTGATCAAGAGCCTTCTGCTTGGAAGCGGTATTGGAACATATCTTAATGACTTTACACGATATAAAACTGCCGCGTACAACCTGGATCCAAACCTATGGGCATTCACCTTCTTCCGTTCTTCAACTTACGTACTTGAATTGCTTTCAACTACAGGTATCCTTGGTATAGCTGCTTTCCTTCTCCTTACCTTAAAAGTTATAAAAGAACGCGAATTCTTCCTTCCTCTTGTCTTTGCTTTGATTGCCGCATTTATTCTTCCATTCTCATTCACAATATTGACATTATTCTTTATCCTCCTTGCTATTCTTGCTGCAGTACGGATCCATTCCAATCCTGAAAAGTATGGGGAAATGGATTTTTACCTGGTAGCGCTGAAAAAAGGTTTACTTGCAGTATCGCCTGATGGAGAAAAAGTCCACCAATCACCTGCTGAAAAAAGATACAGCAAGATTCTGCCTATCACATCCTTTATAATTCTACTCGTTATTATTGGTGTCCCATTCTATTGGGCTGTAAGATTTACCATTTCAGACTTTGTTTTCCAACAGTCACTTATCGCAGCTTCACAAAACAATGGGCTTCAGACATACAATCTACAGACATCAGCAATAAAGATTTTCCAATATCGAGATATATACTACAGATCCTTTGCCCAAACCAATCTCGCTTTAGCTAATTCACTTGCAGTAAACCAGCAAAAAGAAAGCAAACCAAACCCACAGGTACAGCAAAACATTCTGACATTAATTCAGCAATCAATTACAGCGGGTCGGAACGCGACAACCATCGCACCACTTACTTCATTCAATTGGAACAACCTATCATCTATATATAGAAGCCTCATCGGATTTGGACAAAATGCGGATCAATTCACGGTCCTTACTGCCCAACAAGCTATCGCTCTTGATCCGAACAATCCTCAACAATATATAGATCTTGGCGGCGTGTATTACCAGCTTGGTGCCTATGACGACGCAATCCGACAATTCCAGCTCGCCATCAACCTGAAAAAAGATTATGCAAACGCGTACTACAATTTGGGTCATGCTCTTGAAATGAAAGGTGATCTTCAGAATGCACTAGCCTCATACCAAGCAGTAAGGACACTCGTATCAAGCAATAAAGAGAATGTAGCAAGAATTGATGCTGACATTGCTGCTCTTCAGAAAAAAGCAGAAGAGAAAGATAAGACTGTAGAAGCCACATCTCCCGACGTACAACCAAGTGATACAAATCAGGCGATTGATGTTAATAAGCCAAGTACTACTCTTCCACAAAGAGATCCTCAGGTAAAGATTCCTGCACCAACAGTATCACCAACAAAAGCTGCACCAACTCCAACTTCAATTCCAAAAGCACCAATAAATCCATAAGGGAAAGAACAACAACTCTCATTAGTACCATAAACCTCCGCTAATAAGTTACTAATCCCACAATAAAGAATTGCTTATTTCTCCAAATTTGATTTAATTCACCTAAGCTATTCAGTCAGTTGCAACTTTTCAAAGCCCTTCTAGCCCATTACATGACTTCATTTGTTGAGGCTAATTATATAAAATTATTTTAATCTGTAGTGGCGCGATTAATCGCGATTTAGAAATACAAATGACCGATTTATTGTTAAAGCGCCATGAATGTAGCCACTACTTTCTTCCTTTTCTAAAGAACATATCGGAACATCCCCTTAGTACAAAGAAATAGATCAAACTGAAACAAAAATAAAACGTTCGTAGATTTGTAGCTTAATTCGTAAAATAATTCGCGAAAATCGCTTACTAAGTCTTCCCCTGCGATCGAGCACCAATATTTGTGTGTCTTTGCTCTGGATCTAGCCGTGTTATCCGCAATTGCCCACCAGCTGAGAATCCTACGGCTAGACCATCGCCATTTTGCCAAGTATTTGAAAGACGCGTCCAGCTCTTCTCATCAAGATAGTGGGCATTCACTTCCTTATTTACCTGAGAGGCAAGGATATACACAGGAAGGCTTTGCTGTTCTCTTCCCTTAGAAGAAAATAGTATTCTGGCTTCACTTTTGGTAGCTCCTCTATTAGGCGATTCACCTTGTTGTTCCACATCATACCATCCCCCCGAAACTGGTTCATCCCAGTTATCTAGAATAGACTTCCGTATTTTCGGAGCTGAATCTTTGGGAAGCATCTGTGGAAACATCTTATCTAAATGTCCTATTGTTAATCCATCCGGGACAAACAAAACACCTCTTTCTTCACTGCGCAAACTCGAAACTTTTTTCACAGGGCGATCACAAGGAGGAACCTTGATTTTCAAATCCCACCCCGCTTTATCCAAAAAATCTTGATAAAATTGTTCCACTTGCCGCCCCATATATACCAATATCATATCATTTTGAGGTTTTATTTAGCAAACCTGACTGCTGCAGGGTGGCTCTGAAATGTGGGTACTAAAATATACTTTACTATAAATTACTGTGCTTATCTATAAAGCAATGGATTAAAGCAGAACAAAAATGAATCCTAATTAAATTTAACTTAATTAATCAAAAAAACTCAGTCATTAAAGAGCTAACTCTCTAAATCCTGAGTTTTCCGAGTTTACTAAACAAATCCAATCTCACCCTCTTACAAGGGGAAATCTAAAGGTAAAGGTTGTCGCACCATGGTAAACATGATACACGAAACTTTATCCCTCTCTCTGTTTTTGGAAACAATTTCTGCAAAGAACAGACTTATCGTCTCTTGGCTTAAATGGAACAGTGTCCTGTGCGCCACAATTGGAACACGTTATTGGGAAAGATTCTCTTGGACCTCTGTCTCCACCACCGCCTTGTCCACCGTTAAAATTAGCCCGAGCTTTTACTCGGCAATCTTTACAGCGCAAAGGTGCGTTAAATCCCTTCTTTTCGTAGAATTCCTGCTCTTCAGCAGTCCATACGAACTCCTGGTTGCAGTCTTTACATTGAATGTTTTGATCTTGAAATGCCACTTAGAACTCACCCCCTTTAGAATGCAAATTTCTACAAATTACATTCGAATTTTGCTACAAATCTACAAATATTTGTGGATTCGTAATGAATTCGGTCTAATTCGTCACAATTCGCATGTACTTTTTTTCCTGTTCATCCTAAGTGTGTAGTGAGGTTTAAAACCGAACTGTCTTAGTTAGATTGGAACACATGATCTTTTTACAGATCAGCTACATTATAGCACACTCTGTATTATGTCAATATAGTAGGTCTTTATATTAATTAACAGAAACGTCTGACGTTTCACCCCCTTACAAACCCGTCTCCTTGCGGAGCCGCGTTTGACGCGGTGGACCGGAAGAGACTCGAACTCTCAACCCCCTCCATGCCATGGAGGTACGCTACCATTGCGCCACCGGCCCTCTTAAAAATCAATTTTACCACATAAGTTACCTGAATTCTGAGTAGTTCTGCGTCTCAGTTCTGATTTGTTCTGCGTCCACTACTGTACGTAATTGAGCGGATTCACCAGGCTACCATTTACTCTGATTTCAAAATGCAAATGAGGCCCTGTGGATCGTCCTGTACTTCCTTCAGCACCAATAACAGTTGATCCTCCTACCACACGCTGACCTACGGATACATTCACTGTGCTCAAATGAGCATAATGTGATTCAACGCCATCTCCTTTACTGATCCAGACATTGTTTCCATACCCGGTGTCATAGGTCCCGACACTGACTCTAGTAACTGTCCCACTATGCGCAGCATAAATAGGAGCACCATATGATGTAGCAATATCAATACCAGGGTGGAACCAGCTAAAGTACTGCATAAGTCCACCACGCATTGGGAATGTGAACCCACCACTGGCAACAGGAACAGGACCCTGCGCAAACTGAACTGCGCGGCGTGGAGCACTTGGTACTTCAGATGGCTTCACACCATCAGGAACGACAAGAATTTGTCCGACAACCAAAGAAAAAGTCTCGGGGTTGGCAAAATCATTAAAATCCCAGTCAACGATAGCCTGCGGATTTGCTTCATATTTTTTCGCAATCGTATATACCGTATCTCCCGATTCCACTTTATGAGCAATCCCGCTCACAGGCAAGATCTTTAATTCATCGCCTATACTGATATTACTATCATTTAAATCATTTGCCCATTCAATCGTATCTTCAGAAACACCAAATTTCTGTGCAATTGTTCCGAGAGTATCACCTTTTTCGACTGTATACGTTATTATCTTATCTCTAGGCTTTTCGGAGACCTTTGTACCAAATACATCTTCATCTACCTGGACTGATTGTTTTTGCGCAGAAGGATCATTGAGATCAAGCGCTGAGGCTTTGGAATTAAAAATCGGATAGGTATCTGCGAGGAAAGGAGCAATTAAAACCCCAACTCCTAATACTGTCATAGTCGCGATATGCAAAAATGGCCGATTATAACGGCCACGCTTCATCAAAAAGAACTTAATTAACCTGTTTTTATTTTTCTCAAACCAGACGGAAAAATTAACAACTTTCTTCTTATTGTAGGAAAAATAGAAGGCAAAAAATTCCTTAAATTCCCGACCAGCAGCTTTAAAAAAAGATGAACGCTTATGCATAAGAAACGTACCTATTATAGTACACTTGAGCAAATATGTCTAACAAAGGAGCCCAAAATTCGGATATCGAATATCGAACATCGAAATACGAAACAATATCAAAATACAAAATAATAAAATTCAAAACGTTTTGAGCATTCTGATTTTTAAAATTTGATTTGTTTCGAATTTCGTGCTTCGAATTTCGATTTTAGTCTAAAAGGGGGTTAGGCTGCTTTTCCTAATACTTCGAGGAATGCTTCATTTGACTCAGTCTTTGCCATTTGTTCAACCAATCTGCTGGTTCTTTCGTCATCCCCGAGCATATCCATCATGCGGCGCATAGTAACAATTTTCTTATAATCTGCTTCAGGAAGGATTCTCTCTTCACCACGGGTACCTGAACGCTCTATATTGATTGCTGGGAAAATTCTGCGCTCTGCAAGCTTACGATCCAAATGAAGCTCCATGTTTCCTGTTCCCTTAAACTCTTCATAAATCAGATCATCCATTCTGGATCCTGTCTCGACTAACGCAGTTCCAATAATAGTCAACGAACCACCTTCGCGGCAATTACGAGCAGCACCGAAAAACTTCTTTGCAGGCCACAATGCTGCCGGATCAAATCCTCCTGAAAGTGTACGGCCGCTAGAATCAACGGTCAGATTGTATGCGCGGGCAAGGCGAGTGATTGAATCAAGTAAAATTACCACATCTTTACCCTGCTCAACCATTCTCTTCGCACGGTCTAGGGTAATCTCAGCAACTCTGGTCTGATTTTCTGGTGGTTCATCAAAGTTAGAAGCAACTACTTCACCTTGTACTGACATGCTGATATCGGTAACTTCTTCAGGACGCTCACCGATAAGTGCTGCCATCAGGTGGACATCAGGAAAATTCTTGGATATTCCTGCAGCAATGTCTTTCAAAATCGTAGTTTTTCCTGCTTTTGGCGGAGATACAATCATGCCGCGCTGCCCTAGACCAATTGGTGCCACCAGATCAATAATTCTTGTAGACATGGGTGATGCTCCTGTTGCGAGCACTAGCTGCTTGTCAGGGTAAATAGCTGTCAAATCGTCAAAATGTGGTCTGCTCAACGATTCTTCTGCGGAAACTTCATTTACCTTTTCAACTTTAAGTAAACCATAATAACGTTCTGTGTCTTTTGGAGGACGTGCAACGCCTTCAACCAAATCACCTGGCCTAAGCATAAAGCGTCTTATTTGCGATTGAGAAATATAAATATCCCGCTGAGAAGGGATAAATTTGGGACGGAGGAATCCATGACCTTCAGGCTGAACATCAAGAAATCCTTTAACTACTTCTGTAGGTACATCCTGCTGCTGTTGACGGGGCTCATACCGGCTTCCACCACCATTACCATATCCACCACTTCGGCGATCATCACGATATCCTCCTCCACGACGGTCATCACCACGGTAACCACCTCCACGGCGGTCATCACCACGAGAACCCTGAGAATACCCACCACCTTGTGAATATCCACCACCCTGGGAATACCCCCCACCTTGGCGTGAATTATCATCTTGTGAACTTGCAATATGGATACGACGAGGAGCAGGTTGGTCCACTGAACCCGCTGCTCCAGCCGCGTTTGACGCGGAGGAGTCCACAGAATCACTGACATCCTTTGGCTCGTTGGAGCTCTTAGCAGAAGCAGCTGTTTTTTCTACGGCTTCAACCTTTGGCTGTTTAACCTCAGGAGCTTCTATATTTTTCTCAGCAACGTCTGACGTTGCCTCCGCTGAATCTTCTCCAACAAACGCGTTTGCCTCAGCCACGTTTGACGTGGACGCGGTAGGTGCTGCTCCGACGAGATCTTTCACGTCGACTGGTTGATCTGTTGTTTTCTTAACTGGCATAGGGATTTAAAATATGTACAATTGACAATTTCGACCAAAGGTCGATCAGCCTCTGGCTGAAACTATTAATGACTTTTAAGGAATTTTAGCTGCTTACATGTGTAACTTTAAGCGTGAATATTAATCGTCAAGAGGTTTAACTCTGTGTATTACACCACATTAACTCATTTTTGTCAATAGTTTACTCTAGTTTGTCGGTACCAATTTGGGAACCTGCAGTTTTGTGAGGCTGAGTCCGAAAATTCCCAGCACTGTCCCTACGATGAAGAATGTACAGAGAGCTATAACTAAACCGACGAGAGCAGAAATAATTGTCTGTCGTGCTTTTGCTACTTTCTGTTGGTCTCCTCCTGAACTAGCCCACTTCATCCCACCTATGACAAGAAAAACTAAACAAATAATAATAGCTATAACAATAAAGAAGATAACTGCAGGACCGAAGATTTGTCCTCCTTTTTCAGCCCTGATTTTACAAAGATTAGCAAAAGCAGGAGGACAAAGCATTTGAGCATATGCAGGGACTGCAAGGAAAAGAAAGACAGGAAGGAAGGATAACGAAATGAGTAACTTCTTCATTCTCCAATCGTACAGTGATTTCCCCATAATTGTCAACATTTGACAAATGTTACTGGTATAGCCGAGCTGAGTGAGGCTAAAACTTGACAAATTTTATGATGAATGGTATCTTCCTCTTCTGCTCCAACTGCCCCGGTCAGCACGGAAATCCGTGTAAGTCTAAGGACAATAATAAGCAAATATAAAAGCTATTTTTGTTCGTCGACCAATCTACTTTTATGAAAGAAGACGTTGTTTCAGTAATTCTACCGGTGCACAATGCAGGCAAATACCTTTCTGAGTGCCTGGAGAGTTTGACAGAGCAAACCTACCAAAATCTTCAGATCATCGCTATCGACGATTTTTCCAAAGATAATTCATTGGCTATTCTTAAAAAATTTAAAAAACAGCTGAATGTCCGTCTTGAGATATACCGTAACAAGAAAAGATATGGCCTGGCTGTATGTTATAACCGTGCTATGAAACGTGCTAAAGGGAGATTTGTAGCCTTTATGAACCCCAATGACGTAAATGCCATCAGCCGCTTCAAGAGACAAGTCAATTTTCTTCTAAAAAACCCCAAAACCGTGGCTGTAGGGAGCCAATTCACCCAAATTAACGACCAAAATAAGAAACTGGAGAAAAGCACCATGCCTGAAGAAAATAACGAGATCTATGAAACCCTCCTCCAGACGTCAACTACACTTCCTGAGACTTTTATGATAAATCGAATGCTCTTACCAAAAGACCTCCTCTACTTCAAACCAGCGAAATACCCTCTTATCTTTACAGAAGTATTCGTTAAATTGTTCCAATACGGCAAAGTTGCCAACATCGCTCATTCATTATACTTACGCCGCGAAGGCGTCAAGCGTTATGGCCGCAGACCGTCCAAAGTCAAACAAATAGCCTCAATTATGCGCATCTGGCTCACCTCCAGAAACGCATACGACTACCGCCCTTCACTGCGCTCATTTATTCCCCAGTTGGTTCGAGGCTAGAGCTCTCACCGCGCAGAACTACGCAGACATTAAATAAATCTTCTTCTTTCTTCTGATTTGTTCCGCGTCGTGTTTTGAATAGTTCTGCGGCTATTCCCCAGCCTTGACTTAGCCCTATAATATTTGATACAATTACCTATGGGATATTTCTAAGCCTGGCCATTTTGCGGCTAAGTGGAGAAAATAAACCACGCTCTTTAAAAAGTTATAGGAAAGTCGAAGGACTACATCTCTTTGTAAGTGACTTCCTGTGTATGTCTGTACATAGAAAGTCACTTACAAGAGAAAGGATTTGTCATGGAATGTTACGACAAGTCTTCGGACAAGCACATGGGTGAGACAGCCAATGGAATGGTTGAGCTCGCCTACTACATCCAAGACGAAGTAGGCGTCATTTGGGGTGATGAGATAGTCATTGCCACTCCTGACGACACTGTCGAAGATGTTCTCACCAAGCTCGAAACCTCTGCCGACAGGCAGCAGGACGACTCCGGTCTTTGACCGAACAAAAAGGAGAACACCATGAACATACATCTGTCGAATACCCTCCTCGCCGACTTTGTCGGTGGTGAGGTAACAATCGGTGCCGATTCTCTGGGCGAAGTAGAGTCTATTTCCCTCCAAGGAGATGAACTACATATTACCTCGCGCCTGGGATCAGAGCAGAAGGAGACACATGTACCAGTGTGGGGTAATCCCCCTCTGGGTGAATACATCGGCCTAGGCCGAGTAGAGCTAGCTCACCAGCATCCGCCGGTGAAGCTCTATCCTCCCAGTTATTACCGCAAGCACTATGCTTGAGGAGCTACTAGCGGTAGGAAGGAGTATGCATGCGACTGATGCGAAAAAAGCAAAGCATCAAAGCACAGCTTGTCACCAAGGATATGAAAATCCTTGAAGACAAGTACTACTACCACGTACTGCACGTATTTGTGACAGACGATCAGGTGGTCATCTTGTGCGGCAAGCGTGGAACGTTTCACGGAGCTTTCAAGCTCTTGCGCACTCCAGAACAGCAGGTCCAAGTCAAGGCCTGACCCATCCAGTGAGTCCCGCATCCGCGGGACTCCAACAAATTAAGGAGCAATCAGATGCTCATTTTGACCGTTGTCATTGTGGTTCTCTGCACCATTCTGGGTGCGGGGTATGGATACCTCCTTGAGAGGTCCAAATTCCCAGCCTGGATGGAGGTTTTTTACCCACTCCTCACGACTGCAGCTGTGATCCTCGGAGGCATATTCTTGCCTTGGAGTGACATCATCAATGTAGTGGTTGGAACGGGTACCGCCGTCTTTGGTGCATGCATCACGGTGATGTACCTCAAGCATTCTGAAGAGGCGCAAACTTCGTCCTGAAGAGCGGCTTTCCTAACAACTAAATAAAGGCAAAACAATTGCACCAGGACGTTCTCTCAACAACCAGTTGAGAAAGCGTAAAAGTAGTGAAGACAAAAACAACAGTTAATCGCTCGTCGTGATGACGATATGCCTTCTAAGGCAACGATTAATTTCGTTTTTCTTCCCTACCCCTGGTGCTTTTTACTTTTATAAGAAAATTTCATCTACAATACTCTGATAATATGTATTATTGAAGTATGGGAAGATGGCTTCTTTGACTACATCTAACCCACCATTAACCCCATCAGGTTGTGCTTAACAACCTCTGCTCCAAAACCTCATCCTAACCTTCTCCTAAGTGGAGAAGGAACTAAAATGAGTATTCGTATCAATTCGCATGCGGGATAAAAGTTTGCAAGTTCTCCTAATAATAGTTCTCCCAAAATGCACTAAAACAGTACGCAAAATTCGGATAAATTCGTATCGAAATCTGTCCCAAAGTTATCCACATATTTTTGGATAATTTTTTTAGATTGCTATGTCAACCTAATTTACATGTCGCATATTATGGGGTATACGTTTTTGGGGGCTATAGTTATTATAGGTTGACAAAGTATTTTTAGTGTGCTACTATTGCTGTGTTATATGAAACTTTTGCTGTCACTGATCGGTTTGAAGAAGAACATTGAGAGGAAAACGCTGGCTGACTACCAACAGGAAATGTACGTAAAATGGAGCAGACAGCAGTTTAAGAAGTTAAACGACTTGGGGTTAAGTATCCGGGTCTCTGGAGTTTAAAGAGAATAAGGTTCTGCTTTGCAGAACAAAAAAAGAGCATCGCTTTCGTTACTCTAAATGATAAGTTCGGTACGAGAAGCAATGCTCTTAGGATAAACGGCATTTAGTCCTTCAGGCAGGAATAAAACTAATTGCCAATTACAAATATAGCAAAAGAAAAATAGTTGTCAAGAAAAATAGATGAGGCTAAAATTCAATCATTAACTTGCCAAATCAATATTTTTCATAAGTAGTTTTTCGTATTGGGTTCGTAGTTTCAGTTGAAGTAGGCATCTTGGGCAGGGATTCCTACTTCTACTAAGATTGCGAACCCTTTTTTTATGGCTACGAATTGACTACGAATTAGAGGAAACAACTTATTTCTAATGCAAATTTCTACAAATTATTTATTGCCATTTGTAGATTTGTAGCTAAATTCGAACGTAATTCGCGGCAATTCGCATTTTAGATTTTCTTAGCAAATAATATTCTCCCAGTGGCTGTTTGAATTACACGTGCTACCACGACATCAATTGAATCTCCGATAAATCTATTCCCATCTTCTACCACCAGCATTGTCCCGTCATCCAGATATCCTACACCCTGACTTGGATCTTTTCCCTGATGTGATACCTGAACATATAATGAATCACCTGGAACAGCAATTACTTTCAAACAATTAGCCAGAGCGTTTACGTTAATAGCCACAACACCTTCAATGGCTGCCTTTTTCTCAAGATTGTAATCGCATGTTATTACCTTGCCTTTGTGGTATTTTGCTGCTTTTATCAACTGCTCATCCACCTCAAGCACCTTTCTCTTTAAACCCATCCGCCCTGAGCTTGTCGAAGGGTCCTCATCAGGCAGGACAAGTACCTTTAACTTCTTATTTTTCTTCAATTTCTCCAGAGCTTCAAGGCCTTTACGTCCACGAACACGCTTTACAGTATCCTGTGAGTCCGCCAAATGCTTCAGTTCAAGCAGAATACCCGGAGGTAGTACTACCACACCATTTAAGAGTCCGGTACCAATCACATCGAATATTCTACCGTCGATAATCGCTGAGGTGTCTAAAAGCAGTGCATATTCGATTCTTTTGGTCTTTTTAGGCTTATTTTTGGTACGAGGACGCTTCAGCAACGTCGGCAGATGCATAAGGATGCTTTTGGACACCTCATCAGCGATGTCACCTATCAGCTTAGGAGAAAAAACCTGAGCCTTTTTCTCTTCACCAGCTTTTTCTTTTGTTTTTAATACTTCTTTATCCATAGGTACTTAAAATTCGAAATCCGAATATCGAAATCCGAAACAATATCAAAATACAAAAATAAAAAATTCAAAACGTTTTGAGCATTATAATTTCGAACATTTGAATTTGTTTCGTATTTCGGATTTCGATATTCGAATTTTAGCTCAAAGACGCAATTACATCTTTGAGCGACTTGTGCGTTTTAGCCGTAATAACAGACTTATATCCCAGCTTTCCAGCCTCCTTTACCCTCTTTTCAAGCCCGCTTACCATCCTAAGTTCACCTAGAAGACCTACTTCCGCTATGCCCACAGTCTTGGTCAAGGCTACATTTCGGAGGCTTGAGTATACTGCTAGGCATACGCCCAGGTCAATAGCCGGATCGGACAACTTTAATCCACCCGCGACGTTGACAAAAACATCCATGGTATCAAGTGGCAGACGACAATGTTTCTGCAAAACAGCCAACAATAACTCTACACGTCGTCCATCAAGTCCTGAAACAACCCTGCGGGGCATAGGCAACCTTGTCGAAACCACCAATGCTTGAAGCTCAACGAGAAATGCCCTCGAACCCTCAAGTGTGGCTACTAGCACGCTTCCAGGCGTGGGTGCGTTTGAAGTGGGACCTGTTGCTGTTAAAAACAATTGTTCAGGATTGCTTACTTCAATCATCCCATCTCCTTCCATGAGAAAAATGCCGACTTCATCAACAGGACCAAAACGATTTTTCAGACTTCGCAGAATTCTTGTTTTTGCAAATTTTTCTCCTTCCAAAAAAAGAACAGTATCTACCATATGAGAAAGGACCATTGGACCTGCTACCATACCCTCTTTCGTAACATGTCCGACAAGCATTATTGGGATGTCCAAAGCCTTCGCAACGCGTACAAACTGCAAAGCAGAATAGCGCACCTGTCCAACCGAACCAGATAATCCTGATACATTTTGTGACTCTATGGTTTGAATGGAATCTATGACAACAAAATCCGGTTTCATTTCCTCAATTTGTCCAACAATGGCATCAGTATCAGTCATCGAAACAAGGTACAGATTATCCTCAGACTTTAATCCCCCGTCCTGTGGGACACCCCCTTTACGTAAAGGGGGCTGGGGGGATTTATGGCTATCTGAATGTTCTGAAATTCTTGTTGCTCTCATCTTCACTTGCCCAGATGATTCTTCCCCCGAAACATAAAGCACCTGCTTCCCATTTTCCGCAAGACTTAATGATAACTGCAGCAGGAGAGTAGACTTACCTACACCCGGATCACCGGCGATAAGACTCACAGAACCAGTCACAATTCCACCCCCAAGAACTGTGTTCAATTCATTGTAATTAGTCTGTATCCTAGACTTTTCTGAATATACAACATCTTGCAATTTTTGAGGCTTTGCTGAGGTTTGAGAGACAAATCCAGTAGGCGACTGAGCACTAACCGGAGCAACTTTCATCTCCTTCATGCTATTCCATTCTCCGCATTCCGGACATTTCCCATACCAACTGGGAGTATCATAACCACACTCTTGGCAGACGAAGTTAATCTTAATTTTGCTTTTCATAACAACCTAATTATATCACTCCGTTATACATGTAGTGGCGGCATTTATGACGCTTTAAATATATAAAGGATATCCTCCTGTTAAGTCGCGATAAATCGCGCCACTACACTTTACCATTGGATATTTGATATTGGAAATTGTATATTTAATTCGCTGCTGGCGAATTATCTATACATGAGGGGTTTCTCTTTCAAAACTGGTGATAAGATAAGGCGGTGCTTTCTCTTGTCATGCTCTGCAACTAGCACATCTACCTGCTGTCCTACTGTATATACAGTCGTTGGTGGGATCTTATCTTTCTTAATAAGTCCTTCGATACTTTCTCCAAGAGAAAGAGTTACACCGTTATCGTCAACTTTGACTACTTCTCCTGTTACTTTCTTATCAACAGGATAATCGGTAACAAGCTGTTCGAATGGATCTGCAGTCAATCGCTTCACAGAGAAGTTAACGCGCTGTGTTTCAGCATCAAATTTCGTTATAACTGCTTCCAATTTCTCTCCAGGAGTGAACATACCTGAAAGATCGTCTACTTTGTTCCATGCTATTTCTGAGATATGGATAAATCCTTCAATTTCTTTACCTTTTTTAGTAATTAATGATACGAAGACGCCAAATGGTGTCGCATTTGATACAGTTACATCAACTTTCTCTCCCACTTTGTAATCCTTGGCAACTGTCTCAAATTCTTCAACAGACATAGTTGCCTTCTGTGAGAAGATAATTTTGTTATCTTTTCTATTCAGATCAAGAACAGAAGCTTTCGCTGTCTGACCCAATGGTAATCCCTGCTGAGAAGAAGATGTGTGTGACTGAGGAAGGAATCCTGAGATACCAAAGTCAGTCTCAACAACATAACCAGCCTTTGTTGATTCTACTACCTTAACATCAATCTGCTCTTTACTCTTCAAAAGCTCTTCAAGCTTATCCCACGCCATCTGCCCGAGATAACGGCGTAAAGAAACGACTGGATAGCCATACTGTGATTCCGGGTTCAATACGTTAACCTCAACAATATCACCTACTTTGAACATAGATTTGATTGTATTAAAGATCCTTCTATCTTTTTCAAGAACATGTGCTTCTGTCTTTGCTCCTGCGTCAACAAGAATTTCTGATGAAGAAAGTTTGGTAATCTTTGCTTTTACTGATGCACCCTTTTGCAGTGAAACAAATGCTGATTTATGCTTGGCGAGCAATTCTGCCATTGTGGAGGCTCCGCCTTTTGATCCTTTAAGAAGTTGTGTCATTTTTTCTATTCATTTTCCTTTCAATAAGATAAAAGTAAGTATACCACACTCTTGGGTAAATTTCCAAAGGTAATTTGCCAAAGAAAATAACCCCACATCAATCGCTTCTTACCCTTTCCTTACCTCATCTTTAAAAATCCTTTCATATTGGAGGTGTAAAAGATATATATGGATACATATGAATCTGGAAATATATTTCGACGCAAAAAAAAGCGCTCATGGAGGCTGCCCCAAGCACGCTGGATAATTAGCGGCATTATTTTGGCAATTGTTGTAGCTTTATTTGCTATCCCTAATCCTGCAACTAACGTTGTTAAAGCACAGAATTTCGATGCAGATAACTGGTGGGCTAAGGATGATTGCAACGGAAGTGAAGCTCCTTATAATTGTAATGCAGAAGATGCCTACCCTGTTACTCCTGTAGAGCCGGTTGACCCAATACCGACCTTGATCCCTGAAGATCCTTATCCAGCTCCAAGTGATAACAATACCACCAATCCGGCAGGAATACAGCAAACAAGTTCAACCATTTCCCAACTCCAGCAACAAATTCAAACAGAAATGTCATCCTGTATCCAGAAAAAAAACCAGGCATATAATCAACTAGTCAATCAATACAAACAATACCACCAGCTGCAAGCGCAATACGATGCTCTAAGTACAGCTTACAGCAATGCCAAAACAGACGAGCAAACAGCTGCTCTACAGGCACAACAAGATCGGGTTCAGCAAAATATTGACAGGCTGGATGAGACAATTATTGATACACAGGAACTACTGGATGACACACTCTACGACTGTCGACAAAAAATAGACGACCTTCAGGCACGACAAGATGAGTTAGAACTCAATATGGCAGACCAATTCAGCAGAATGCTTGATTATGAGATACCATATTAATATTTATTGTTCGAGCGGAGTGCAACGCAGTCGAGAACCAAACGCTTCTCGACTCCCTTTGGTCGCTCGAAGAATAGACGCTTAAATTACTTCTCCCCCTTTTGCCTTCTTTTTCGCCAGACCTATCTCATCAAGACGCTTATATAAGAATGCTCCGGCTGTTAATGAAGGATACTTGTGAGGATCTGCTTCCCATTGATCAGAAGGCTTGAGATCCACAGTCGACTTTGCATGTCCAAAAAGCGCTGTAGAGTACCTTCCCTCACCTTTTGCCGGATCCACTTTATGGATCGCCGAATGGAATTCACCTCCTGTGGTATATTGCAGCATATCTCCTACCTGAACAAGCGAACATCCTTCAGGAGCCATGCCCTTGATCCACTTTCCCTCTCTTGTTTTTACCCACAAACCCTCTCTCGTCGGAGCAGGAAGAACAGTTACATAATTTATATCTGTATGATCACAAGCTCCCACACCTCCTTCCACAGGTGGATAATACAACGGGCGCAGAGATGTTGGTGAATCTTTCACCACATCTTCAAAAAACCCATCATCGTACCCCAATGGTTTCTCCAATGCATTAAGAACTTTCTTCCCGACAGAAAAAAGGTCATGATACAATTCCATGCTTGCTGTTTTTAGCTCAGGCACTTCTTTCGGCCATATATTCTGAGCATATAACTCAGGATACCGTGTAATAAGCGCTTTATCACTGATATCATCATGCTCAGGACCGATAAACCAATTTTTTTTACTATCTGGCTCAGGATGTCCACCTTCCCCACTCTTCTGGCAAAAAATGCCGATTTCAGAATAAGATGGTGTATAGCCGCGTTGGTGATGGATATCTTTACGCTCATATCCTAACAATGTTTCTTCAGGCAACGTGAACAATTTTTTAAAAACAGGGTAAATCCGAGGCAATTTTTCAGCAATCTGGGGGGTCTTAACAAAGAGGAAACCTATATCATGGAGACCTTTGACCGTAGTCTCAGTCGTCTCCTGACGGAGGGATTTATTTGGCGATTGAAAATCAGCCAAATCAACAACAGGAATTCGATTCAATCTCTCACCTGACATGCAACTTCATTCTATTCCCATAGCTCTTTTACTGTCAATACCTCCTAAATACCAAAAAAGCTCCCTTACTGGGCCGGAAGACGAAGTCTGAGGCCGCCTGCAAGCGAAGCGCAGACAGGGGTGGAGTGAAGCGTTCTGCATTGCGGAACGACTGAACACCTTAAATACCAAAAAAGCTCCCTTACTGGAGCTTTATTTGGATATTCTCTTTTAATTATTGACAGAAAATTTCTGGCGACGACTTATTGTCCCAGGAATCCCAGTATCGTAGGCGCTAATACGTTTCACTTCTCTGTTCGGAATGGGAAGAGGTGGTGCCATATCGCTCAGATCACCAGAAAATTTCTGCCAATAATGTCAAAGATCGAGAACTTGATAGTTCCCTAACTTAGTGAAGAGAAAAACGCCACTTAAATTTATCGATCAACCATTAGTACGGGTAAGCTTAACACGTTACCGTGCTTCCACCGCCCGCCTATCAACCTGGTAGTCTGCCAGGGGTCTTTCAATCCTTGCGGATCATCGAGATCTTATCTTGGAGACGGTTTCCCACTTAGATGCTTTCAGCGGTTATCCGATGGGAATCTAGCTACTCGGCAGTGCCCACTTTCGTGGAACAACCGACACACCAGGGATTCCCCCATCCCAGTCCTCTCGTACTAGGGACAGACCTCCTCAAATCTCAAACGGGTATACAGGATAGAGACCGAACTGGCTTACGCCGTTCTGAACCCAGCTCGCGTACCACTTTAACCGGCGAACAGCCGGACCCTTGGGACCTTCTCCAGCCCCAGGATGTGATGAGCCGACATCGCTGTCGTCATTTGTTACCAAATGTTTTGACTATACCTTCATCCCGATTAAATCGGGAGCTAGTGTTTTAGGAGAGTTATAAATTTGCCCTTGCGGACAGAACTGCTCCTCTCTATATCCATATTAACTAGATATAGAAGTCGATACGGTCCTACCAACAGGATCAATAAATTGACCATTCCTGATCTTATTGACCATTCTGCTTTGCAGAACCTCGGTGTTGTCCTTGACTCATAGCCGAGTCATTAGGAGTCCACCGATTTTGACTAGTATTTTATCATTCGACGCACTCTCTAAATGCGTTTGAATAACCAGACTATATGGATTACTCCATAGGCGCCCCAATGTTAATTAAGGTGCCAAACCGCATCGTCGCTGTGGACGCTTGGATGCGATCAGCCTGTTATCCCCGGGGTAGCTTTTATCCGTTAAGCTGTGTGGATACCACTATCCATCACAGGATCACTAACGCCTACTTTCGTACCTGCTCGACTTGTGGGTCTCGCAGTCAAGCTGGCTTATGCGTTTGCACTATCGTTCCGATTTCCATCCGGAACTAGCCAACCGTTGCGCGGCTCCGTTGCGTTGTAGGAGCCTACCTCCCCAGTAAAACTGCCCACCAGACACTGTCCCTCGCCCGTATTTTTATGCGGGTTCGAAGTTATGCTTACTCATTTCAAAGAGAGGTATTCCACTGGCGACCGAAGTCTCCCTCCTATTCTCGACAATTAAAACAAGCTCGCAAATGCCAAGCTACAGTAAAGCTCCCGGGGTCTTTTTGTCCATGTATACCTAGGCCGCGTCTTCACAGCCATCTCAATTTCGCTGGGTAAATGATTAAGACAGTTACTTGGTCGTTCTACCTTTCGTGCGGGTCGGAACTTACCCGACAAGGAACTTCGCTACCATAGAACAGTTATAGTTACTGCTGCCGTTTACTGGAGCTTAAATCCTAGACTCAACTCTTACGAGCATCATCCGAGATTTTTGACTTACCAGCACTGGGCAGGTGTCAGCCCCTATACGTTACCTTTCGGTTTTGCAGGGACCTATGTTTTAGATAAACAGTCGCCAAGTAAACTTTTGTTGCAGCCTTATCGAATTGATAAGGCAAGGCATCTCCCATAGGTTACGCCTAGCTTTTTTGCCGAGTTCCTTAATCATCTGTCTCCCAATCACCTTAGTCTACTCGACCAACCCACCTGTGTCGGTTTGCGGTACGATAAAATATACGTTTTGCTAACCTTGCGGCTAGCCTAGTGAGGCTTTTCCTGGACGCTGAAAAAGATCAAGTCGTTCCTTATTGCTAAGAAACTCCCATTCGCAGCTCGATTAAACACGGAAACGGATTTGCCTATCTCCACTATCTAACTGCTTAGACCCGCCTTAACGGGCTTGAGTCTTCCAACCTCGTCACCACCTTAGAATACGTATACCCTGTAGCCGAATATTAACGGCTTATCCATCGGACTAATCCCCTTTAGCGAGGAAGGTCCTTAGGGTCGACTCACCCTCCGCTGATGTACATTGCGGAGGAAACCTTGGGTTTTCGGTGTGCGGATATCTCATCCGCATTGCGCTACTCATGCCGGCATTCTCACTTCTGTCCGCTCCACCAGAGTTTACACTCCAACTTCGCCGCAAACAGAACGCTCCCCTACCAAATTATAGAAATCTATAAAGTCTCCAATTTCGGCAAAAAGCTTAATCCTCGATAAATTTTCGGCGCCACAATCCATCCGCCAGTGAGCTGTTACGCTATCTTTAAAGGATGGCTGCTTCTAAGCCAACCTCCTGGGTGTCTCTGGATCCTGACTTCCTTAAAAACTTAGCTTTTATTTAGAGGCCTTAATTGGGAGTCTGGGCTGTTTCCCTTTCGACTCATCGGCTTAGCCCGACAAGTCTGACTACTGGAATAAACAATACAGGTATTCGGAGTTTGTTTGGATATGAGAAGTTGCCCCCCCATGATCCATTCAGTGCTCTACCCCCTGACGTAATTAACCAGCGCTATACCTTAATATATTTCGGGGAGAACCAGCTATCTCCGGGTTCGTTTGGCATATTGCCCCTAACCTCAAGTCATCTCAACCCATTGCTACGGATACGAGTTCGGGCCTCCCCCCAATTTTACTCGGGGTTCACCCTGCTCAAGGTTAGCTCACCCGGTTTCGGGTTTAATGATTGCTACTAATTTCGCCCAGTTAGGGCTCGCTTTCACTTCGTCTACCCAACGAAAGTTGGTTAAACTAACGCAGCAACCAAAAACTCACCGGCTCATTCTTCAATAGGCACGACATCACCCCATTACTGGAGCTCTGTCTGCTTGTCAGCCAACAATTTCAGTTCTATTTCATCCCCCTCCCGGGGTGCTTTTCACCTTTCCCTCACGGTACTAGTTCACTATCGGTAGATTTTGATATTTAGGCTTGGATCGTGGTCGACCCGGATTCCCACAAAGTTTATCGTGCTCCATGGTACTTAGGTACAAACTATCGGTGTTTTAGATTTCGCATACGAGTCTTTCACTCTCTTTGGAGGATCATTCCGGATCCTTCTGCTATCCAAAACACATCGAATATCGTCTGCCCTGCAACCCCACATAAATGTGGTTTAGCCTGTTCCGCTTTCGCTCACCGCTACTGACGGAATCTCATATGATTTATATTCCTGGCGTTACTAAGATGTTTCAGTTCACGCCGTTCCCAGCCAAACACTAATATAGTCATTGCTGACTAACTTCATGCGTGGCCGATCCCGAGATTATCGGAACCAGGTTGCCCCATTCGGAAACCGCCGGATCAAAGGGTAATGGCCCCTCCCCGACGAATATCGCTGCCGTTTGCGTCCTTCTTCGGTCAAAATCTCCAAGGCATCCATTGTTGGCATTAATAATAAATTTAAAAGACGTTTAAATCCTGCATTGAGCTTTACTTCAATACAGGACATCCTCTTCACTTGTTAAAGAACTATCCATAGCTTCTCTGCTTAGGTCTCTTCAAGTCTCTCAGGTAAACCCTCTCTTACTAGAGGGTTTGCCCCAAAGACTGAAGTCTTACTCAGAAATTGAACTAAAAACTAAGAACTATTACAGATTTCCTTATCGTTCTAAGTTCTTTATTCTTAGTGCTCAGTTATTCTGCAAAGCAGAATAGTGGACCGAAAGAGATTCGAACTCTCGACCTCAGCTGTGCAAAAGCTGCGCTCTACCAACTAAGCTACCGGCCCGATTCCCTGCCGTATCCATGAGAAATAACTATGAAAATGAACTCAAAACAGGAGAAATGGCCACTATGAAGACAAGTTAAACAAAAATGTTTTTAACTATAGCTTTCTGTATCATCATAAAACGACATTTCTTCCGTTTGTAAAAGTTATATTAACATAGGCTATGGAGGCTGTCAATACCCTAACGGAAGAGGGAAACGGAAAGTATCAAGGGTATCAAAAGTATCAAGAGTATCAAGGGCTTTTTATCTAATACTTCTCTTCCTTCTAATCCTTCAGAGGGAGTTATGCTTTTTGTGCTTCTAACCAGCGCTCTGCTTCAAGTGCAGCGGCACAACCAAAGCCGGCGGCGGTAATAGCTTGCATATATGCCTTATCATGCACATCACCAGCTACAAAAACGCCTTCTATATTTGTTTTGAAGTGATCCTGAACTTTGATAAAACCTTTTTCATCAACCTCAATCCCAGGGAATACCTTACTATTAGGGATGTGTCCAATTGCAACGAAAACACCATTCGTGGGTAGATCTCTTTCTTCTCCTGTTATAGTATCTTTCACTTTTACGCCTGTCACTACCATATCCCCTACTATCTCAGTTATTTGTGAATTAAGAAGGAACTTGATCTTTGGATTTGCCTTTGCCTTATCAATCATAATTTGAGAAGCTCTAAATTCATCACGACGATGAACAATTGTGACACTATTGGCAAAACGGGTGAGAACAATCGCCTCTTCCATAGCACTGTCGCCTCCACCGGCCACAATGACGTCTTTGTTGCGGAAAAATGGCGCATCACAAGGGGCACAGGATGAAACGCCTCTACCGATCTTCTCTTGTTCTCCAGGGACACCCAGCCATTTGGTATCAGCACCAGTCGCAATAATTACAGATTTTGCCTCATATGTTTGTTCTCCAGCCTCTATCTTGAAAGGAGGCTTGGAGAAATCACCTTTTATAAAGTTAACATCTACGATCTCAGCACCATGATGTTCTGCTTGTTTACGCATATTTGCCATCAGATCAGGCCCTTGGATACCCTCAGGAAAACCGGGGAAATTCTCCACTTCAGTAGTAAGCATTAGCTGCCCACCCCACTTCGCCCCTGCAACAACAAGTGTCTTGAGAGAAGCTCGGGTAGTATAAATAGCAGCGGTGAGGCCTGAAGGTCCGCTTCCTATAATAATGACATCGTATATTTTATTTTCCATCTTCCATTTATCATTTTCCATTTATTGTCGGTTTATCTATGATCCATTTATGTCCAATGGAAAATGAAACCTGGAAAATGGAAAATTACGTTATGAGAGGGCTTCGCTAATAGCTTTCTTGTATGATTCTTTTCCTTGTGCTCCGACCAATTGACCTACTGGCTTGCCTCCTTTGAATACCATAACTGTTGGGATGCTCATAACACCATATTGGCCGGCTGTCTGCGGGTTCTCATCAACATTCATTTTACCAACACTCACCTTACCATCATATTCTTTTGCCAGCTCTTCTATAATAGGAGAAACCATGCGGCAAGGACCACACCATGGAGCCCAAAAATCAACTACCACTGGGGTGTTACTTTGCAGTACATCTTGCTGAAATCCTGAATCTGTAAAAGTCTTATCTGCCATAATGTTTATTCATATTAGCAAGCGGGTTAAGACCTGTCAAGAAGATAAAACCGCCTGCCCCGCGAAGCCTTGGCGACGTGGGGTCAAGGGGAATTTTTAGCGCCTCACCCATTACTATCTCCTTCCGAAAAGCAGTTGGATAATCTGCAATAAGAGCTCAATGAACAGCTGGAGAAGTCCGCTGTCTTTTGTTGTTGTTGCCGGCTGGTGTGTTGTCTCTGGTTGAGAAACTGTGTGTTGTTCCGCTGGTAACTGCGCGATTTGTTTAGGATCAGAATTTGGTATATCCGTAGGTGGACAATTGTTATTGGTAATGCAATCCCCGATTGAAGTAAATGTGGGTTTTGCCACAGTTTCTCTAGGAGCATCTGTAGCACCAGCAGTAGGCTTAACTACAGGAGGAATTGTGGGTTGTGGTGCAGCCGGCTGAGTAGGTGCCGGTTGAGCAACTGCATTACCTCCCTGAACTGCTTTAAAAGCATTTACCCTGCCACACTTCCATTGCGTTCCTGTTCCTGTAATTTTATCTGAAGTACTACAGAGTCGATCAACAACAGCCTGTGGCGAAGTTCCGTATGACGTAGACCAAATAAGTCCCACCACGCCTGCCACCATAGGTGCCGACATAGACGTCCCCGAGTTATTACCATACTTACCTCCCGGAATAGTCGAAAGAATTTTATCTCCAGGTGCGGCGATTGTCATATCCTTATGATAATTCGAGAATGATGCTTTTTTATCTGTTGCATTTGTCGCTGCAACATTAACCACATATTGCAGACTTCCCGGAGGCCCTCCTAAAGTCAATTTATTGTCATTACCGCTTGCGGCAACAGGGATGCATCCTTTATCCCAAGCATATTTAACTGCATCTACTAATATTTGCCCTCCTTTTGGACCCCCAAAACTCATACTAATTGCCTTTGCTCCTTTATCCGCCGCAGTAACAATTGCTTGTGATACTCCAGCGTCATTGTACCCCTTCATGCTAAGCATAAGCAGCTTACAATCAGGACACGTTCCTGAAATTCCTTGGCCATTATTCCCTGCACCCGCGATAATGCCTGCCGTATGTGTCCCATGAGAGATGGCACCATATACACTTCCGTCCATTACTACATTTGGTGCCAGATCGGGATGTCGGATATCAGCTCCACCAGGTTCTAAATTTGCAATGATAACCCCCTTTCCCCGTGTCACATCCCAAGCTTGCGGAGCCTGAATTATGGTCAAACCATATTGACTTTCAAATTGTGTGTCATTTGGGATAAGTCGCTCTTCGTACTCATAATTTAGATCTGCCGAAGTAGCGATACCATCTTCTATAAGTTTTTTTACAACTTCTTTTTCCATCCCGGGCGGAACTTCCAAAACAAAATAATGGAGTTTTTCAATGCTATCAATAATTCTTGCGTCATATTGCTGTAATTTCTGATCAATAACAGTTTGAGACACTTCGGACTTGAACTTCACCATAACTTGCCCCCGCACAAACTTTTCTTCAGAAGGTGAAGGTGAAAGTGAAAGATCTTCTAAACGTGTGGTAGCTGTCTCTCGTGGTTCACCTGAAAAATTGAAACCTGCAACGAGGAAAAGAGCCAGCAGCATGGTACAAGTCCATGAAAGAAGTGGATTCTCTTTAAAAACCTGTATTATTCTCTTCATATATTCATGCTCTCACATCAATAGAAAGGTGTCAATTCTAGGGAAGGAACCTCATTGGATAACTTATTTATTCCAGGTCTTCAGTTTTTGCATGGAGATGATAGAACCATTGATCGAAAAAAGCGAAAAGATATTTGAATGGTGCTTCGATAAAGAAGTCGAAGAGCATGAGGAAGATGTTGATCTGCGCGATACTGTGGGTCAATCTGCGACCCACACGGATGACCGGCATAAAAAGAAAATCTACCAGAAGCGTCAAAAGACCCTGCCTCTCTCCTACTCTATAGATATTTGCAATCAAACTAATACGATAGGATAAGAAGGAAACTATCGCAAGGAAAAAGATAAAAATAAATTGGCTCACCGGATTAAAGTGAAACTTGGTGAGGATAAATATCATACCACCAAAAGAAAGACCAAACGCTACAAGCCACAGGATATTGAATGCGGTCGCAAATTTCGTGTCTGCAGCTTTCGGTCTAGCAATAAGCAACTTATTCCCTAACTTCGGGTCTTCCTCATATAATAATTGATTTATATACTCCAGGATCTTTTTAGAATTATTTATTCCCGGTGTCCGGATGAAGAAACTTACGATCACCATCAAAAGCGGCGGCGCGGCAATATTTACTGCAAGCGTATTCCAATGAATAGCCCCAAGAAATATCCGTTCATATGTACCCTCCACAGCAAATGCAAAAGCAAATTTGGTCAAAAGGATGAAAAAGACCGAGCGTATAACAGCCGTCGTCACTCTCGTCCTTGTTCCCCTGTAACGCTTCTCACAAGCCTCAAACACTACCTCCTGCAGTGATTCTTCTGTTTCAAGGACCGTCTTTAGATTCTCTTTATTCCCCTGAAGAATATCATCAAAGATAAAGAAGGCAGCAGTTCTGCGCTTTACATATGTATAAATCTTTTCTTTATGACGATAGTTCATTTGCTTGATGAGCTCCTGGTATCCTGTGGGGAAATTTTCGACAGTATAGTCAAGTGTTTTATAGGTAAGTCTGCCAAAATATTGAGAGAAAAGATGGTACCGCAAAAATGCCAGATCATCCCGCGCAAAAGCTCTCCGTACAGCCATAAACATCTGGGCATTTCTCGTCTCTTCAGATTCATCCTCAATCTTCACGTCATCTTTGAGAACATGGTACATAAAGTTTGTTAACAGTTCTTTATCCCTTTTTGGATTAAGAATATATTGGATATCCGCAGACATAAGATCATAAATCCAATCATTGATAACACTTTCGGGGAAATGATGCTGAGACAATACCCGCAATCTAAGCGACAGATGGACATTAATAGATTCTTCTACTTTTGTGACTACCGACTCACCAATATCATGATCAGGAAGATATCTTGCCCACAGAAGCTCTTTGACCAGTGGTTCCGCCGTAGTCTGCCCATTGCCTCCCAAAAGAAGACGACGCTTCAGAATACGTTCTACGGTAGCACGTAAAATAACCTCATCCTCACGCAATTCCATAGAATTGCGTAGTCGCTCATACCAGGAAGCAAATTTGGAGACAATAGGGTTAACAGAAATCCGCCTCTCTTCGTGATGGGTCTTCTCTTTCGCTTCAAGCGAATCAAGTAAATACTTTGCTGTCTGTGAAAGAGGACGAAATGTAAGCATAAATTTAAATACCTATCTGCTCATTATATACCATAATTTGTTGAAGGTCATGGAGAAATGGATGAGCGAAATTACTGAGGTTCCGCCGTGTATCCTGCTTTTTTAATAATCTTGAGGATGTCTTTCTCACCTATCTTATTTGGATCAAACTCTACTTCCGTCAGCGCCTTTGCATAGCTCGTATTTGCCTTCTTCACTCCCCCCACATCCTCCAGATCACCATCAATAGTAATCGAACAAGAAGTACAATGCATGTCCACAATCTTAAACGTAACCTTTTTCATTATTATATAAAGCTCATGGTAGTTGTGATACCTACTCTACAACGTCTATCGTTCCAGGATACATACCCATACTACATGTGAATGTAATCCTGCCGGGTTTTGCAGGCGCGGTAAACTTGAGGACTTCTATTTTATTTGGCTGAATAAGTTTTTGGACATTAAGTGAAGGTATCGTGAATGCCTGGGCACAATTATAGGCACCCTGGTTCCTCAAATGAAGCGTCACTTCTGAACCTGCTTTTACCACAAAATAATTTGGAGAATATCCTTTTGAGGTAATGGTAATTTCTAACGCGCTTACTGGATCCATTGTATAAGTAGACTGATCGCAATAACTAATAAGACAATATCCTGATTTAAGAGTATTACGGATGGTATGCTGGCTTCCTGTTAAAGCAACAGTAGCATCCAAATTAAAAAGAGCCAGTAGGATGATAGCAAAAGCCGCAACTTTCATAAAACGCAGATGAAGTACATCGCCAAGTTTCATCGTCAGAAAGCCGAGGATAAAGAAGAGCGGAGATGTTCCAAGGGTAAAGACAAACATAATGATTGCCCCCATGAATGGATTTCCTGAAGCAACAGCCAACGCCATCATTGCCTGAGTTGTTCCACATGGGATGAAGACGGTAAAGGCTCCTAATAGTGCAGGAGCAAAAAAACTACTGCTTTTTGATTGTCTCCTCACTAACTTGGTCAAAAATTTTGGAGGTTGTATAACAAAATAACGGAAAATGGGATGAACATTCAAAAGGTTCAGCGCAGTTCCAAACATGAATATAACTACTGCTCCCTGCAAAACAATACGCATCTGTATAGATAGATCTAGAAGAGACCCAAGCCAACCAAGTAAAAACCCAACTAATGTATAAGCAATTATCTTCGCAATCAGAAAAGATAAAATAGGTAAAAGCCTTCCCCTGTCCCGCGAAGCCTTGGCGAAGTGGGATTCTTGCTGCGCCAACGCAGAAGCAAGCAATCCTCCTTGGACAGCCAAACAAGTAAGTCCCCCGGTTAGAAGTCCTGTGGTGAAGATAGTAAGAAGATTGGAGTCCATAACTACTGAACTATAATAGAATATCCAAAATTAAATGGCAAGTCTGTCCTTATACTTATTAATGTGTGCCACTTCCACAATTTTCGCTCTTCTTCTCTATGAGTTGAATATGGTTTTTTTTGACTGCTTCTTTCAGATGCTTCTTATCATTCTCACCGATAAATATAATCAAACTCTGATATGGCTGAATTGGTTGATTTTGCCAATTTTCTACTTCCTGACCATTTATATACGCAGTTGTTTTGGAGTATTCCATTGAATACTTCAAGTTAGTAAACAAATCTTTCCACCTCGCACCTTCACGGTGGGTATGAAGGACATCACCGACATTATCATGTAAATGAGCCTTCTGGTCTTGCAGCTCTGCATCGGTTATATCTTCCTTGTGTTCCCCACATGGCTTGACGCTCATGTATTTGAAATCTGAGAAATCTTTCTTCTTATTATTTTCAAACACCACAAACCCCGCATGGTAATGCACTTCTTTAGGGACGAATACTTTTTTCGCTACAAAAAAGCCAGTGACACCAAGAATTGCCACCAGAACCAACGCCCATGCAATATAAAGATACTTTTTCATAAATGTAATTATATACTATCAAAAGTAGTGGCGCGATTTATCGCGATTTAAAAACTTACCTCCCTCTCCTCTTAGGATAGGGCTGGGGTAAGGTCTAACCCGAAGACCTCATCCTAACCTTCTCCTAAAAGGAGAAGGAACTCTTTTTAAAAGTATAAAGGGCAGCTTGGGGTAAATTGTAATGGCGTGAGCCAAAAAATCCGCGAAGCGGAATACAATTAATACCTTACACTGCCCTAGAGCCCTGAGTTCTGGAATAACCAGTAGTGAGATGGCAGCTTATGCCACCTCTTACTGAAAATCCCTTCCTTAGAGCTATTCTTGTGCGCTTTTATGCAGTGAGCAAACTGATAACAGCTGCCACAACTGCAACAAAAACTAGCGCGATTACAACGATGATCCAGATCTCTTTCTGGGTCATCTCAAACCTCCATTTGGTGGTTTTCGCTACTGCGCGAGATTTGCGGCTGATACGCCTAGGCCTATCAAGCCAAAGAGAGTAAATACCGTTCCGTACAACGCACAGATACCTACCGGCTTCTTCTCTTCCCATGCCTTGCATAGAAAGACAAAACCGAGAAGCACTATGAGTATGCTGACGAACAGCTCACCCATCTCAAACCTCCATATGTTTGGTCTGTGTGAAAGAACTCATGTATTATAGGATTAATCTAGCCACAAGTCAATGACTACAGGATTTATGGATTGCCATCATCCTAGCCTCTCCCTTGGAGAGTTGTCAGGTTTGATTGGCGTTTCAGTGGTATAATTTCACAAGTATGAAATATAAAGCGCTTATTTCTGATTTGGACGGTACAATGATACCTAATGGCCCTCTTGGCATGCCATCGCACAAAGTCCTTGAGGCTATTTCTAAAGCGAGAGAAAAAATTCATATATCAGTAGCTACAGGAAGAGAACTTCGGCTTGCAACACCCATTTTAGATGCACTCAACCTTACAGGACCAGTCATTCTGCTCAACGGCGCACTTATCATTGATGGTGCCACACGAGAACCACTATATGAAAAACCAATGATTATGGATGATTATACGTTTGTGGTGAACATATTGCGTAAAACCAGCTTTCGATATTTAATTGAAACAAAAGATACTGTTCATGAGCGATATGATGAAGAACCACAAAATCCTCTTGTTGTCTTTGTCTGGGATATTACCGATGAACAAGCAAATATTCTTATAAGAAAATTTTCCAATATCCCTACACTTTCACTATATAAGGTGAGCGGATGGAAAGAAGGTACAGTCGGATTAAACATAGCTCATAAACTTGCGACCAAACAGCATGCAATCTATGAATTGGGCAAAATTTTAAATATTCGAACCCATGAAATCATCGGTATCGGCGATGGACCAAATGATTTTCCACTACTTATGGCATCAGGGCTCAAGGTAGCGATGGGCAATGCTATCCCCGACCTCAAAGCCATCGCAGATTACGTGACAGCAACCGTAGAAGAAGACGGAGTGGCTCAGGTAATAGAAAAGTTTGTATTGAGTACGAACTCTCGAAATGGGAAGTGAGAAACCCTTGCAACTTAATATCTTGAGTACTTTTGGGAGACTTGAAGTCAAGAACTCAAAAACTCAAATCATCAAAAATTCCAGGCTCAAGAACATCCCACCTCTCACTTCAAAAATTCTAAAATTTCCCTGTTGACAGGAAAATTTTCAGACCCTACAATAGACCAAGATGAAAAAGGCAGCGTCTGTAGAAAAATCAAAAGCAGCAGCTAAGAAGTCTGGTTCGAAAAGCGCCGACCATACCCCTGAGAAGAATTATTTTGAAGTCCGCCTTCCCAAATTTTCCTTCCGTAATGCGTCACTTAATGCTTACCTTGTTTTTGCGTTAGTTGTCTTCGCATTTCTTTTGGGAATGCTCACCAATAAAGTCATTTACCTTGAAAAAGCTGCAAATGCACCTGTACCAACAGCTGCACCTACTGACCAACAAGTGGCAGCACCAGAGCCGCCTGCAGTAGTAAAAGTAGACAATGGAAAACTCCCTCTTATGGGTGAGGAGAATGCAAAAGTGACTATTGTTATATTTAGCGACCTTCAGTGCCCTTTCTGCAAACGATATGTTGATGAAACTCACAAAGCACTTATTGAAAAATATGTAAACACAGGAAAAGCAAAACTTTACTTCCGTCACTATCCACTCTATAGTATCCACCCACTTGCTGAAAAAGCAGGTATTGCAACTGAATGTGCTAATGATCAAGGGAAATTCTGGGACTACCATGATCTTCTCTTTGCAAACCAAGACTCATGGTCAGGTAAGGAACTAACTACTGTTGACGAATCACTTATCGGGTATGCTTCAGAACTAGGTTTGGATGCTGACCAATTCAGCTCATGTTTAGAGTCAGATAAAGCCAAAAATGCAGTTACAGAGGACGCAGCTGCAGGAGAAAAAGTACAAGTAGATGGCACACCAACCTTCTTCATAAATGGTCACAGATTAGTAGGAGCACAACCCTTAAGTGAATTTGAAACCCTCATTGAAGCAGAGCTTAAAAAATAAAGTGCCACGCGTACCACAAGTCCAGGGCTTTCTCATTGATTTATTCGTAGATTTGTAGCTAAATTCGGATATAATTGGTAGCAATTCGCATCTTAGCGGATTTCAAAATCTTTGAGAAGGTCATCATAGGTATGTTCCCATTTGACCTCTACATCGTTCACTTTTGAAAGAGCTGTTCCTTTTTTACATAACTCTATCAACTCTTCAATAGTTGCTCTATCTTGTTCCACTCTTTTCCAGCCAGTTAACCGTTGTAAGACAGCTTCTACCCTTCCATCTTTTCTATTTTTGACCCAGCCCGTTACACCAAGCTCATCTGCTCTGTCTTTAATAAAAAAGCGGAGTCCAACCCCCTGAACCATACCTGAGATTAATACACGTGCTCTCATATAGATACGAATTTATGCGAATTTTGCATACTGATATTCAACTTTACCATAATAATCAACTTAGAGACATTTTGCAATGCCATCTCGCATGCGAATTTTTACGAATTAAATTTGTAGATTTGTAGCCAAATTCGGATGTAATTTGTAGCAATTGGCATTACTTTTTCCGCAATTCTTTAAGTTTCCACATAAATAGCGCGCCCCTATTCGTGGCTTTGCTATCACTGACAAAACGCAAAGCCTCTTCAAGGAGAGCTCTGTGAGTTGTCTTAGCAAGTTTCATATATAGACTCCTATGTTTATAGTCATCAAGCTCCTCAGCTAAATGTAATCCGAAAGATTGAAACTCACGGGAAACATATTTATCCTTAACCGGATCAAATCTATTGAGGACCTGCTTAATTGACTGCATAGGCTGCTACAAATTAATACGAATTATGCGTACTGTTCTATCGCTTCTCCATATTAATCAACTTAGAGCCATTTTGCAAGACCACCCCGCATCCGAATTACGAATTTAAATTTGTAGATTTGTAGCAAAATTTGTAGCCGTAATTTGTAGCAATTCGCATGTTACTTCGTGTTAAACCGGTTCATTGCAGCTTTAAGTCCTTTTTCCAGAGCAAATTCCAGAGATTCATAGCCATGCTTAATAAGTTGTTTGGATTTACTTCTTTCGCTCCCGCTAAATGAACCAAGTACATAATCTTCAACATCACCCATAGGCTGTTTACCAAGAGGCTGGACATTACCCTCTTCCCTAAGATGACTGCCCGCATGTCCCCGCTCCTGTCCTATTCCCATCCGGAAACGCCAGAACTTGTCAGTACCAAGCTTATCAATTATTGATTCCACACCGTGGTGACCTGCAGCAGCACCACCGAATCTAATTTTCATACTACCAAGCGGTAAATCAAGTTCATCATTAACAATCCAGATATCTTCCGGATTAACTTTATAAAAAGCCGCAATCAGTTGAACTGCTATACCGGAATTATTCATGTATGTTTGAGGCTTAGCCAAAATCACACGCTCATTATCTCCTTCTTTTGTCTTCCAATCAATCAATGCTATTTGACTCTTTAACCGCTCATTCGTGGACCAATTTGCTTGAATCATACCTGAGTAGTCTTTGAGGAAGTGATCGGCAATCATAAAGCCGACATTGTGGCGGGTGTTTTCATACTTATCACCAGGATTACCAAGACCAACAATAAGCTTCATATGTACAGTAAGATTCTAGCACAAAAGATAGTGAAATTTAAGAAGAAATGTGTAAGATTTCCTTTACCCTTCCCTTTACTCTATACTATATATCTAACTTCATCTGTGTTTTAATATTTTTGTCCCTCTTGTACGTTTTGGTCTCTCTTCTTCATCCCAAATACTAACCTTCCCATACTCCCCATCATATCCGGGAATAATAGAAATATTCCCTTCTCGAACTTTTTTTGCTGCTTCTGCAACAAACTCTCCACCAACCTTTGTTATATCTTCCAATGATGCTTCTAAAAGTACCTCAATTTCATTTCCAAACTGAGAACAAAGCTCTGCAAGCATGGTCTGTGACTTCTGACTGGCAATAGTTGAACCAATCCCCTGAGCAACCACTTCAAGCAGCGGCACCAGTTTCACAAATGGCGGTTGTTCCCCCAGCTTATCTTCATACCATTTCACCCCGTGCTCATCGACCTTTTCTTCAACTCTATTGAACAACGATTCATCAACCAACTGCTGCACACGATACAAAACTCCTTCAGTCATGCGGCGTTTACAAACTGGACACGTATTCCCCCCACCTCGGATCTCTTCAGGACCAATGGATACCTTACAATTCCTATGCCCGGAAAAATGATACTTCCCCTCTTCGGGATAGAACTCGATAGTATAAGCTATTTTATTAACGTCATTGCGAGGAGTATGCGACGAAGCAATCCCGTCCACAATGAGATTGCCGGGCTCCCTAAGGTCGCTCGCAATGACGGAGGGGAGCATAATAGCCTCTCGAATTGACCCATATGAAGGTTCCTCAAGCTCAAACACCGTCGCCTCGCGCCCCATCTTCGGAGCAGAATGCGCGTCCGAGAACGAGAGTATGCTCCTATTCCTCAGCTCCTTCACTTCCCAATTCATCCCAGGATCACTTGAGATTCCTGTCTCGATGCCGTAGATATACGATGCGAGATCTCCATACGCCTGTTCCAAAGAATCAAACCCACTTGCCGATCCATACACCCCAAAATGAGGCGTCCAAATATGGCAGGGAATGAGCATACACCTCTCATCAATAGTAAGAATCATCTCCAGAAGATTCCGCGATGAAATCCCTACAATCGGCCTCCCATCCGCCATAATATTACACCCTCGTGCCACCAATTCCCTATTCACCTTATCCGCAACTTCCAAACTCGGCACGAATATAAGATTATGCACGCGCCGGACCTTCCCATCCTGCTTGTAAATACTGGCTATCTCCGTAGACAACAAGAATAAAGTCTCTTTGGCATTTCTCAATTCTGAACTCTCACCTCTCAACTTATATATCCCTTCCTCCGCCTCAATTAATTGCTCACGTATTTCTTTGAACCAAACAGGATGCGTAAAATCCGAAGCACTAATAATATCAATCCCCTTCTGAGCTGCATACTGCGCCATAAACGGAAGCGTCATTTTGGGGGAAACCGCCATAGAATACTTACTATGCAAATGCAAATCAGCCATAAACCGCATGAAGATTATTCTAACATAACACTTAACAATTAATCAGAAGATGTCTCCATCTCAACTTGACAAAACTATAAGCTTTATATACAATATTACAAGCCCTTAAAAGGGCTGTGATGACTTTTCTTTTATCCTTCCACCGACATATGTATGTCGGACTGATGGGAGAGGCACTCGAAAAGCGTTAGCCTTGACAATCGAATACAGCAAAAAACAACCAAACCAAACCCAATCTAGGGAGAGAATCATGAAGACTCCATGGGAACAAATATGCATTCTCCTTGCGATACTCTTGAGCATTGGGGCTCTAGGAGTTTTGCATATAATACCGGATGGTTGGCTTATTTTCATAAAGATCATACTAGCCGCTTTGACGGTAGGATCTTTGGCTGTGGGAAGAACAGAAGCAGAAAAGGCAGAAAAAGCAGGCGCAATGCTTGTTTTCTGGATATTCCTGCCTACCACGGTGTTGGCCTGTATCTACCTATGACAATTCGATCGTCAAAACCCAGGGGGTGTAATGGAAAGCCGCTTAGGCGGCTGCAAACTTCGCAAGAAGCATACCATTACATCCCCTATTTACTTTTTATGTCTTCCTACATATTCACCTAATATGATCCAGTTAATCCCTCTTGACTGAGCATGGAAGAGGACTATACTTCAGATAGAGATAAATATCTTCTAACCCTGTGAGCGCAGAGCACAGCAAACCAATATTTGAATCAGGCACCCCGCAGCCGGAACAGCGACAACCGGATAAAATAGATTTGCCCCGGAATCCAACTCATCAAAAAAAGCTTGGAGAAAGAATTTTTGAATTTCTTTCACTAGAAAAACAAGCAAATAAAATACCCCAAAAACAACACTCATCTAAAGATGAAAATTTGCCTAAATCCCCTGAGCAGCACAGACAAGAAGGAGTTTTTTCTGTTGTTAAGCAACTTGATGCAATAAGCGCGATGATCAACAGCGGGAACTCAGCTAATCTAACTCCAGAAAAATTTCCCGATATTGATCCTGTCCAGGTTGAAGAGTATCGCAGGGATTCCCTAGGAAATAGACTAGCCAAGCTCGCAATGAAAGGAGATAGCTCCATATTTACAGCTGAAAAATTTCCTACTGTATCCGAGGAGAATCTAGAGAACGTCCGCTTCCTCGCAGACACAGCCAAAGCGAAAACGTTTCTTGATAAAGCCAGTTTGGTTAAGGATGATGATCTAAGGGCAATGTTGCAAGGAAGAGCAAATGATGTCCTAAAAAAACGCGACACGAGGTATAAAGAGTTTCTGATGGAAAGATCCCCAGAGCCAATAACACTTGTGCAACTGGTTAAAGATCAGCCTGCAAAAATAATACCACACTCAAGAAAACACGAAGATACGACATACCTTTAAGGATTACTTCTTTCCCTGATCGTTATACATCTTAATTAATTCCTCAACCGTAGTCGCATCCTCTGCTTTCTTATCCTTATCCCTAAATGAAACTAATCGTGGAAAACGAAGCGCATATCCAGGCTCCTTTATATCTTCAAGCTCCTTTGCCGCTTCCTCTGACTGAGTTCCTGCCGTGTGAAGAGGACTTCTCGTTATCTCATCCGCCAATACCTCAATAACAATCTCAGGCTCAACCCATACACTCGGCGTAATTAATGAATCGACACGGGCGGGCTTTGTTTTTCGTTCTAAGTTCTCAGTTCTTTGTTTGATACTTCGCCACTCATCATCAGTCAGCCCAGTACCAATTTTAGACACTGTGACAAATTCATCACGCTTCTCATCATAGACTCCGACCAAAAGCGCCCCTGCACCAAAAGCCGCTCTTTTCCCGCGGCCAAAGATATAACCGAGAATAACGCAGTCGATTGTGTCATGCAGATCTCCAGAAGAATGCCGCTTCAACTTTACCCAATTAAAGTTTCTCCCGCCAGCCACATACGGGCTTTCAAGCTTTTTCACAACCAACCCTTCAAGACCTTTGGAAATTGCATCTTCAAGAAGCAATGTCATCGCCTTTGGATCATTCATGGTCTGGTTCTTACTACGGATCAGCACATCATCCTCTCTAATCACCTCTTCAAGAATCTTCATACGTTCATGAAGTGGTTTATCAATAAGCGGCTCGCCATCTTTATACAAGATATCGAACACAAACGCCCGCAGAGGCAGCTTCTCCGCCATCTCTTCTATACCATGCTTTCTGCGTCGTTTGGTGGTCTCCTGGAATGGCAAAAATTCTTCTGATTCAGGATTGTAAGCCAGTGCTTCGCTATCCAGAATAATTGTATCTGCTTTTACCTGATCCAACGTAGCTTGTCTCAATTCAGGGAACATGTGGCTCATATCCTCAAGGTTTCTGGAAAACATCCGCACATCATCTTTATTTTTATGTATCTGCACCCGGAAACCGTCATATTTATACTGCACGTCCACCTCACCCATCTTCTCAATAACCTTTTCTGGGTTTGGCAGGCGTTCACAGAGTTCTGAACGGATTGGAAAACCCACCCGAACCTTCAACTTCTCAACAGCCTCCAGACCATCACTCCACAGCACTTTAGCAATAAGACCCAAATCTGAAGTCCGATTATATGCACCCTCCAATACTTTCCGCTTTGTCTTATCTCCTAATTTGGCGGTGGCCAATGCATCCAAAACAGTCGGGTCACCAATCCCCAGCCTTGTCTTACCCAGAGGAACACGCACTAAATGCTTTGATGCTACAGGATCAATTTTTTGCAATAAATCAGAAAGCAAAATCTGCTTCTTCTCCACGCTCCCTTCGCCCGATGTCCTCGCAATCTCCGTCAACGTTCCAAATACATCCTCAACCCTTACTTCTTGCTTCTTACTTCTTACTTCTTTACTCAGCTGCTGCGCAGCGAGTCCCATATCTCCTAGCTCTCCATAAAGCTTCAGAACATCATCACGATCTGCTTGGTAAGCAAGCGCAAGCGCACTAGCGACATTTTTCTCCGCCATACCAATCTCAACGGGAGCGAAGAAGGGAGCAACACGTCCCTGCAGCAAATAAACGATCTTATCAACATCAGCCTCATCTACCTCTTTAAATAGTCCTGAAAGAATCTCAATAAGAGTAAGACGAGACGATGTCTCTTCCAATTTTTCTAAATAATCAGCAAATTCACTATATTTCATATATTTATGTTTTGTCATTGCGAGCGAAGAGTGAGCGCGGCAATCTCGTCCATAATTTTTTGTGGACCGGATTGCTTCTTCGCTCTGCTCCTCGCAATGACGTTAATCAAGTCTCAAGCCATTATATACTTCGCGCCTTTCGTGCTCCCAGATTTCTTTATAATACCATTCTTTACAAGAGCCTTCAGTTCATTTAAAACCGTGTCCTCCGAAACCATAGGGAATAATGTTTTGAATACCTGGTTTTGCATATAACCGGTCTTCTGAATATACTCAACGATTTTGAGCTGTCGTTCTGTCAAAAGCAAAGGAGCTCCGCCAAGACGCTCCTTCAACCGGCTATCGACTGATATCTTTTCAATCTTCTCCTTGATCTTCGTAAGCTCAATTGCCAAGCCTTCGGTAAAATACTCAAGCCATAGGGTGAGTTCCCCATCATGCTTACCCACACTTTGCAATGCAGTGTAATAACGCTCTGCATTCACATCAAAGTATTCTTCAAGAGAAAAGAATTTCCGGATATCATACCCTTCATCAAACAGGATAAACGTAGAGAGCGCTCTAGCTACCCTGCCATTACCATCCACAAATGGATGAATACGAGCAAATTCATAATGCACAATACCACTTTTAAGAACTGGATGGAGATGATCGGGTTTGGTTTTATTAACAAAATCTATCAATTCGTTTATTTGAAAAGGCACTGCTACAGCTACAGGTGGGGTAAATGTCACTTCTCCCGTCAAACTATTTTTTATAACCACCTGTGTACTTCGGTACACACCACACCGTTCTACAGCCAAAATTTTCTCGACTGTTTTTTGATGTAGATCCTTAAGAAATTTTTCATCGATTTTGGATGATTCAACTCTGTTATGCGATTTTTCCAGATATTCCATAACCCGGCGGTAATTGATAACCTCTTGAATATCCCGCTCCCGGGCAACAACTGGCTGTCCTTCCAGCACCCTTTCTGCCTGATCAAGATTAAGTTCATTCCCCTCAATATGAGTCCCATGATGCACACTTCTAATCAAAGCATCTTTACGAAACTCTTTTTCATAATAAGGAAGCAGTGGTGCGTGATTAATCACCTCACGAGCAGCTTCAATAATACCGATATAGCGGAGGATTTTATTTGTGATTATATATTTAGGAGTATACATGCGAATTCTACAAATTGTATCGAATTTAGCTACGAATCTAAAATAATTCTCGCACATTTCCCGAAAAATTACAACATATCCGTCATGTTGGCGGGCATCTCTAAAGGAGTAAAAAGCTTCTGTGCTATAATTTATCTATGGCAAAAAAGAAAACTGAAGAACAAAAAAGTCTTCAAGCTGAAATGATTAAACAAATGATTACGCTTTCAACCAGCGGATTTGGATTGGTTGCCGCTCTTGCGTGGAATAATGTCATCCAGGAATTCTTTAAGGTTTATATTACGAAATGGTTACCGCAAGGAGGAGGAGTCCTATCTCTTTTTCTCTACGCTATCATAGTCACAACCATTGCCGTCCTAGTCACTTACCAGCTATCCAAGCTGCTCAAAGCAACAGATGCAAAAAAATAAAGCTTTTATTCCCCGCTTATCAAAAGTTTTCTCATAGTAATTGGAATTTCAGAAACTAAATCTGAAGAGTTAAAATAATAACCAACTTTTTCGAACAATGCCTCGCCCGCTTTTTTGTTAATATAACTTCCAGCGCTCGCTGCCAGGAAGAGATCGTTCTTACATGCTAGAGCCGCTACAAGCCCCGCCAGCACGTCTCCAGTTCCTCCTTTAGTCATACCAGCATTGCCTCCAGAAATCTCCACACATTGGCCGGGAGAACATACAACATCCTTCTCTCCCTTCAAAAGAATCGTGCATCCATATTCCCTCGCTATTTGTTTTATTTTGTCATCCTGGGCCGGACGTAAGGAGGCCGCCTGCCTGACAGGGGTGGAAGGCAACGACCTCGATAGGATCTTCTGAGGGGTTTCTACCGCTTCGTTATCACTCTGCTCCAGAATGACAGACCCAAACACTCTTGCAAACTCCTGTGGGTGAGGTGTTACAATCACATTGCCGGCAAGCGGTTTGAGCCATTCCGGACGCATCATCTGAAGAGCCCCTGCATCAATCACCCATTTTTTGTGAGGGTAATTGGTAAGCAAATATTTGGTGAGATAATACGTCTGCATCCCTTCATCAGTAAACTGATTAATCTCCTGTATCGTTCTTAGTTCCAAGTTCTCAGTTTTAAGTTCTTCGTCAGAAGACCGAACCATCCCGGGCCCGATGAGAATACAATCAGCTTCATCCACATAATCCTCAATATGCTCACGAGGAATCACTATCCCATTGCGGAATTCCTCTTTTGCTTTCTGTACGATCTCGTTATTCTCGGCCACAGATGCATAAAAGACCATATCGACGATCTTGCTCGAAGCCTGAAGCGCCCACAACGAAGCCGCATGAAAAAGATGCGATCCACCGATCACCATCAATTTCCCGTTCTGCCCCTTATGAGAACCGGGGGCAGGTTTGTAAAGTTTCTTTAAATCGTC